>MHBM01000130.1:19033-41016 GCA_001804885.1 Lentisphaerae bacterium RIFOXYA12_FULL_48_11 | reverse complement strand
CTGGCTGCCGCGCAGAACACCTGCGTGTCCGCCATCCATCCGAGGCGTTCGTTGCGCTGCGGGCAATCCGTCGGCACCGAAAGGTAATTCGAATACTGTCCCCAGAGGACATTCGAAATCAGCCGATTTACGTCCACTACACCAGTGGAAATCGAACCGCATTCCGACCATTTCGGGATCGAAGTCACCGGCACGGAGGCGATCGTTTTGAACTCGACGTCGCCGGTCGCGGTGACGGAGATGTAACGGTAGCCGAAGAATGTGAACTCGGGACGGTAGAACTCCCTGCCCTCACCGGCGAACGTGTACTTCGCCTCTGCCCCGTACTCGGACAACTTGCGGAGGTTGAGACGGTAGACGCTCCCTTCCGGGCCATCGTTGCCGCGCTTCTTGAGCCCATTGTCGTCGTTGAGCATTTCCGCAGGCTTCACACTGAGCTCCGTACCCGCTTTCGCCGAGAACGTAAACTCAGGCACAGCGGCGGCGTTCTGTCCGAAATCGACGACGAGCGTTTCACCCGCAGCGAGTTTCACCGCGTCGCCCGGAACGTAACGGCGGACAATCTTCACCTTGCCGTGGGCGTCCTTCGTGACGCCTTCAACCCCGCGCCACGTGTAAAGTTTCTGCGGGGAAAACTTAAGATCTTCGCGCAGGCCGACCGGCGCGCCTTCCATCGGCATGATCGCGCCTTTGAATTCATCGATGATCTTAACCGACTTGAGCGCCACATCTTTGCCGGTCGTCATCCAGGGCGTTTTCACCCGCGCGTCATACGTTTCGCCGTCGAAGATGCCGGCTGCCTTCACCGGTCCCGCCACCGCGCCGGACCAGCTACCGTCCGTGCCGAAGCGCGCCTGGGATCCGTCCTCGTATCGCAAAATCAGCTGCGCGCGGAAAGCGGACTCCTTGCCGCGGTAATGGACGATCTTGTCGCGCCACCAGCCGGCGGGCACCATTGCCGAAAAGACGTTTGCGGCGTCCGCATCCGTATCGAGCATGTCCGTCACGTCATAGGTGAACGAATGACGTGTCTTGAAGACGTGGGTGAATCCCGGCTTGAGAAAATCTGGAAGAGGCTTGCCGTTCACGTACGCCTGGAAAACACCCTGCCCCGTTACTGTCCAGTAAGCTTCCTTTACAGCCTTGCCGTTCGCGATTTTCTTGAAGAAGCACGAAGTTCCGGGTGCCGCTAACTCCGTTTTCGGCACGTTGCTCGAGGTGATCACCTCGCAACCGGGGACGGCGATCCAGTCCGAGCCATTCCAGTCGTCCGCATGGATCAGTCCTGTGGTGAACGTCGCAGGCTTGGAGACTTGCGTCCTGCCCATCTCATCCGTAACCTTCACGGTCCAGAGATACTTCCTGGCACTTTCAAGCGCGGGGCCGAAATAGGCGGCCGCGTGGGAATTGCCGGTTTCAATCGTCCCAGAATCCCAAACTTCTTTCCCGGATGCGGTACGGAGTGTTATGGCGTACGCCTTCTGCCCCGCGCCCGAACGGCCGCTCTCCATCTTCCACGAGAACACCGGCTTCACGATATTCGACGGTGCTTCAAGCCGACACGTCTGCAGGCCTTTCACCTGCACGGCGGGGCTCCAAAACCATCCCGCCGCGAGCAACGCCGCGGGAACGACCAGCAGACTTCTTTTATTCATTGTCCAATCCTTTGTTAATGTCCAAATATTCGGGCTGCCCGAATATCACTACTGAGCTGAATCTTGATGTGATTCACGTAAAAGAAAATATTTGAACATAAAAGCCGTAGAATTTGCAAGTCCATCTCATCTGGCTCACGCACTCTCAATAGGGGACAACCACTTAATACCAGACCCTTACTAAAGCAGGCGCTTGCGGTACTTGGCCGGAGTGAGCCCGGTGTAGCGGCGGAAGGTGCGGATGAAGTGCGCGTGGTCGAAGAAGCCGGTATTCGCGGCGATGTCGGTGATCCGCATGTCGGTGGTCGAGAGCAGCGTCCGGGCGGCATTGACGCGGACCTGCAGGATATAATTGGAAGGCGACGACTGCGTAAGCGCATGGAAGAGCTTGCGGAACTGCGACACCGAATAATGCGAAAGCGCGGCGAGTTTCTCGACCGGCACGTTCTCGGCGTAGTGGTCGTTCAGGTAGGCGATTGACTTTCGGATCGGGTCGTACCAGTTCGTCGTCTTCATCTTACGCTGGGCGCGGTAGTAGACGGTCGCCGTGCCGATGCGCTTCCCGTTTGTGCCGGTGACCGGACGCACCGACACGCAGTTGAGGTCCATCGATCGGTCCGCGACGAACCCGTAGATGCGGTCGATGATCGGCCGGCCGGTTTCCATCACCTCCCGGTCGCGTCCTGCGTACACCGCCGCCTGGTCCGGCGGATACAGCTCTTCCGAGGTGTAGCCGAGCATGTCGTCAAGCGAGCGCCAGCCGGAGACGGATACGTTGTAGCGGTTGGTGTGCATGATGCGTCCACCGGCGTTCTTCACCGTGAACGCGATTTCGGGCATGGTCTCCATCGTGTCGACCAGAAGCTGCATCGACGGTCCCGCCACCTCCATGAACTCGCGCCGCATCCGTGCGACCTTTTCCGCTGGAATCGTCTTTTTTGTGTATCGCTGCCGAAATGCCATGAGCGAATTATACACTTTTTGCCGTCGATAATACAAGTATTGCCGGGTGGAATTTGAAATAATTGGCTTCATGAAAAAGTTGTGGCTTTTGTCGCTGGTGTTCGCCGCGCCGCCTCAGCGGCGGAAATCATCGACAGCTTGAAAAGAAAGGAATGACGGTGATGAATGTGAATCGCAGACAATTCCTGAAATCCTCGGCGGCCGGCGCGCTTTTCTTCAACATCGGCTGCGCCGGTTTCGGACGGATCCGATGCGCGCAACTCGCGACCGGCGCGCGTATCCGTATTGCCATCATCGGCTGCGGCGATTGGGGCCGGACACTTCTCACCCGCGCCGGTGGCTCGAAGAACTGTGAACTGGTGGCGATCTGCGAGCCGGATCCGAAGGCGATCAAAACCCTGTACGATAAGTGCCCGACCGTCTGGAGCAGGGAAGATCTCGCCGCGGCGAAGGTCTATCCCGACTACCGTGAGATGTTCGCCAAGGTCGGCGACACGCTGGACGCTGTCTTTGTCGCGACCCCGAACCACCACCACGTGCTCCCGTCGCTGATGGCGATCCGCCGCGGCGTTAATGTCTTCGTCGAGAAGCCGATGGCGCATACGATGGAGGAGGTGCTTCTCATCGAGCGCGAGGCGAAGAAGCTTGGCGTCATCGTACGCGTCGGAAACAAGGGTCACTACATCGAGCACCGCGAATGGCTCAAGAACTACCTCAAGGAAGGCGTGATTGGCGACGTGACGGAGGTCTTCAGCTATTCGGACCGTCCCAACACGATGTTCCACCGTCCGCATACGGTGCCGGTCCCGGATGGAATGGATTGGGACCTCTGGTGTGGCGGCTCGCCGGTGTGCGAACCGTACGGCGAAGAGGATGGACGCGTGGGACTCCATCCGCACGACTGGCACAGCTGGATCGACTATGGCAACGGTTCGATCGGCAACATGGGCACGCATGTCCTCGACGCGCCGTTCCAGACGATGGACATGTGGAAGATCGTGCCTTCGAAAGTAGCTGTCAAGGACGTCAAGTGGGGCTGCGCGGGCGCGTGGGCGGCACGCGACACGATGGACTTCACGATTCCCGCGCGTGCCGGCTGGGGCGAGATCACGCTCCACTGGAACGATGGCGTCGCCGACGGGGTCGACATGGGTCCGAAGTACATGAGTGGCTGGTACAACCGTGTCTACAAGCGCGAACACACCAACTTTCCGTCCCGTCTCGCCGAGCTTGAGAAGGAGTGGGGCGTCAAGAATCCGATCCCGCATTTCGGCACGGTCTTCGCCGGCACCAAGGGCATGATTTACGAGGAGTTTCACCACGTACTCCGGTTCTATCCGGAAGGCGGCAAGATTGCGGATGTTAAGAATCCGTTCGAAAGCTTCCAGGAGGACCGTATCGTCCTGGAGTTCCTGGACGCCGTTCGAGGACGTCCAGGCGCTGATACGACCGGCCTTGAGTTCTCGGTCCCGCTCGCGAAGACGCTGATGCTCGCGAACATGGTTTCCTTTGCCGGCAAGGGCACATACTCCTTTGACGGGACGAAGACCGACAATCCGATTGCCAACGCGCACGCGAAGCACGTTTATCGTAAGGGTTGGGAAATAGAAGGTTGAAGAGTTGAAAGGCAGGAAAGGAGAGTAAAAATGAACATGTTTGTGATAATCGCCGCGGCGGTTTTGGAAGGTCCTTTTCCGCTGCTGGTCACACCCTGGACCGAGAAGGCTGAGCTCGACGTGCCTGTGCTCGTCAAGGAGGCGGAGTTCGTCGAGAGGACCGGCGTCGGCGGCATTATCTGGCCGACCGCTGGCGAGGTTGGGTCTCTGGACGTAACCGGCGAGTATGAGGCGGGACTCCAGGCGCTGGCTGAACGTGCGGCGAAAACGGGCGCGGAATTCAAATCGCGCATTACGGCGATCTGTCCCGGCAAGACAAGTGCGGAGGCGGTTGCGCGCGTGAAGAAGGTCGAGGTGGTCGCAAAGAGGACAGGGGCGAAGATGGCGATACTGGCGCGTCCGCCGGACGACGCCACCGACCAGACGATGATGGCGGCTCACTACCGCGCGCTCGAGAAGGCAACGACACTTCCGGTCATCATCCAAACCTACAACGGGAAGAGTCCGCAGCCGGACGTCGACCTGATCGTCACGCTGGCGAAGGAGTTTCCGGAAACCTACGGTTGGGTGAAGGAGGAGTCGCCGGGCGAGCAGGTGAACGCGCGCATGGAGCAACTCCTATCGCACCCCGAGATCAAGACCGTGTTCAGCGGCTGGGGTGGAATGGGATGGGTCTATCAGGGTTCTCGCATCGGTACCCGCGGCGTCATCTCGCAGCGTCCGGCGTACGCTGGACTGTTCGTCCGGGTGTTCAGGCGGCTGTCCGCGGGTGCGGACGCGTCCGATCCCGAACTTGCCGACGCCTACATGAAGTACCTCTACATGATCAACCTGGGCGACGTTTTCTGCAAGGCCGGCGGCGACACGATGCGCGGACCGCATCTCTACGTGTTGGAGCGTCTCGGCATCTTCCGCAATCGCCTGACGCGAACCGGCAAGTCTGGTCATTTCAAGGTCGAGAACTACGAAATGTCGGACAAGATGAAGGCTGAGGTCGACGCCCGGCTTGAGTTCGTGGGCATCACCGCGGAGAATCCATGGGGCAAGTGAATTTTCAATCTTAGAAAGGAGAAAGCATGAACGTATCCAGAAGAAGTCTTTTCAAGGGAATGGTCGTGGCAAGCGCGCTGCCGCTGTTCAACATCGGGTGTGCCGGATTCGGCAAAGGCCGGGTGCGGCAGGTCGCCAAGGGCGCCAAGCTCCGCGTTGCGTTGGTCGGCTGCGGACTCCAGTCGCGGCAGATCATCAACGCGGTTCTCCTGGAGAAGCTGGTCGCGATGGTCGATCCCGACCCGGCAATGTTCGCGCTGATGGACACGGAAGTCGCGGAGCTCAAGGATCCCGGCTGCTCCGCCAACTACACCGGGGTAAAGAAGTTCGCCACCTACCAGGACATGTTCGAGGCCGTCGGCGCCGAGCTGGACGCGGTGATCATCGAAACCCCGAACCACCAGCACATCCTGCCGGCGGTAATGGCGATCCGCCGCGGCATCCACGTCTTCCTCGACAAGCCGCTCGTCCTCACCGCGGCGGAAGGCGACCTCCTGCTCGCGGAGACCCGCAAGCATCCCGGTATCGTGACCCAGACCGGGACCTACGGGCACAGCTTCCCGTCCATGAAATACTGTGCCGACCGCATCCAGGAGGGCGCGCTCGGCGAGGTGAAGGAAGTGTGGGCGTACGACGACCGCTGCAATTCGATCTACACCCGTCCCGCGGCGGTTCCGCCGCCGAAGGGGATGGACTGGGATTCCTGGTGCGGCGGCTCTCCGGTCTGCGACTTCTATCCGTCGAGCGAAGACCAGGATGGTATGCATCCGCACGGCTGGCACAGCTGGATCGGCTACGGTAACGGCTCGATTGGCAACCTCGGCATGCACATCATGGACGTCGCGTTCCTGGCGCTCGGGCTTAAGGATCCGGACAAGGTGACCTGCCACGACGTGCAGTTCGCGTGCAAGGGCGCGTGGGCCTACCGCGATGTCTTCGAGTTTCATTTTCCGGCGACGAAGGAGCACGGCGAAGTCGCGCTCCACTGGTGGGACGGACTCAAGGACGGCGTTCCCTACAAGAAGGAATTCGTCAACAAGTTCGGCGTGCCCCACAAGCGCGAGTGGCTGAATATTCCGCCGCGGGTAATCGAGGAGGAGAAGAAGTGGGGCTTCGAGAAGGATCCTTTCTACAAGAACGGCGTCCTTTTCGTCGGCACCAAGGCGAACCTCTGGTTCACCCACCACGGCGGCTATCGCTTCCTGCCGCGCTCGGCGGGATGGTGTATGCCGCGTCTGGACCGTCCGGAGGATTTCAACTACCGCCGCAACACCCTGCCGCATGTCCGCGAGTTCTACACCGCGATCAAGGAAGGCCGCGAGGCGAACGATAACTTCGAGTACGGCGTGCCGCTCGCGAAGACGGTGTGCCTCGGCAACATCTCCGCGCTCGCCGGCAAGGGCTCCGTCCTCGAATGGAATGGAAAGAACGTCACCAACAACGCGGAAGCGGACAAGTGGGTGACGCAGGAATATCGCAAGGGGTGGGATCCCTTTGAGGGTTGAAATGTTAAAGGGCGAAAGGATTATGAAAATGTCTTGTAAATCTTGTCTGTCCTTTGTGTCATGTCTGGCGCTGGTGACATTGCTCGCCAGCTGTGCGAGTGTCGACTATGCGGCGATGAATGGCCCCCGGTGGAAGCCGAACGGACGCCTGAAGCAGCGGGTGGTATTATGGGGCATTGTCCACAACCACGCGAAGGGTAAGTTCGACGCGCTCCTCAAACTCACCAATGACTTCGAGGTTGTCGGCTGGGTGGACGACAGCGCGTCGAAGGCGATGCGCATGTCCGAGCCGAAGCCGCAGAACTACGCGAAGTGGCCGAAGCTGACGCCGGACCAGGTACTCAATGAGGTGAAACCCGACCTGGTCGTCGTGGAGGTCTCGAACTCTGAGCTGGTCGAGGTCTCGACCAGGATCGCCGCAGCGGGATATCCGATGCACATGGACAAGCCCCTCGGCACCGATCCGGTCGGTTTCAGGCGGATGAGCGACATCTGCAAGGCGCGCGGCATCCCGCTTCAGATCGGATACATGTTCCGTGCGAACGAGGCGATCAACTGTGCCACCAAGCTCGCGCATGACGGGGTGATCGGCGAGGTGTTTGCGATTGAGGCGGATCTCAACCACAGCTATGGATACCCGAAGTATCCGGAATACGCCTCGTCATATCCGGGCGGTACCGCTTACCTGCTCGCTTGCCATGCGATTGAGTGGGCGATGCCGATCTTTGACGACGCGATGCCGGAAAGGACCTACTCCATCGTCAAGCCCGCGCCTGGCGATCCGGAAGATGCGCCGACGCATACGCTTACGATCATGGAGTATCCGCGCTGTGTTGCGACGTTCCGAGTCTGCTCGCGGGGCACCCAGCCCTGCCGCCACATCCGCATCGACGGGACGAACGGTACGATCGAGATCGAGCCGATCGAGGACTTCCGCACGGTGAAGCACACCACGGGGCTCAACGAGAATGGACTCACCCGCGTCGACAAGCTGGTCGTGAAGATGTTCCTCAAGAAGGCGAAGGCGGCCTACCACGAGGGTTGGAATTACATTGAGTTCGAGGCGCCGGACGACCGTTATGCCGGACAGCTCCACGAGCTCGCGAGGATCCTCCGCGGCGAGATTCCCAATCCGCCGGGACTCTACGAACACGATCTCAAGGTGCACAAGGTCTCGCTGGACGCGTGCAATCTCTGATCGCGATCATCGGGGACTAATAGGGTCAGTAGCACAGCTGTCAAGAACGTGAAGAATTTGCATATTGAGAGGTCATATTTTTCAGGAGATCTGCCATCTTGAACAGGCTTGTTGCTGAATTCCTGAATCCGGAAGTCAATAATTTTACTGAAATATGATTATCAGGATGACTAGAAAATTTAACTGGACAAATCATTCCTGTCCAAATAGACGAAACAAAGAAATCTCAGTATTTTTCGAGAGGTTCTTTAGAGTTGAATAGGGGAGGAAAGTTCTGAAAAACGGTTATGCTGTCCAAATAGCGATTTGATATCTTAAAAAAAGGAAATAATGAGTAAATCTGTTGTTTTGGCGATATTCTGTAATTCTTGACAATCTAATTTGGACACATGTGGGGACAAGTCATGAATCGAAGAGATTTTATAAAGACAGCGGCCGCAGGGATAGGCAGTGTGTCGGTTTTGAATGTCTTTAGCCAGGAAGATGAAGATAAGAAGCTCTTGCGCGTGGCGCTTATAGGTTGCGGTATCATGGGGAACGGTGTCCATATTCCGGCGCTATGCGAGGAACAGCTCGTGGCCGTCGTAGATCCGGACGACCGTCAGATTGCCAAGGCGCTGAAAAAAGTCCAGGAAGTAAAGCCTGATTATGATATAGCCGCTATTCAAACTTTCCAGGACTACCGCAGAATGTTCGACAAGATGGCAAAAGAACTGGATGCCGTACTTATTGCTGCGCCCAACCACCATCATGCGTTACCGGCGCTGATGGCAATCCGGCGAGGTATTCATGTGTACGTTGAAAAGCCGATGGCACACACGATCGCCGAAGTAAGGCAGCTCACCGAAGAGGCAAGACGCTATGGTGTGGTTACTCAAATGGGTAACCAGGGGCAGTCGACTGAAGGCAGCAGCCGTCTGTGTGAATATATCGATGCCGATGCAATAGGCCAGGTGCGGGAAGTCTATTGCTGGACTGACCGGGCAAATGGGCTGCCGTCCACAACTGTGCGACCGCCTGTTCTACCCGTGCCCGGCAATTTGGACTGGGATCTATGGATCGGGCCTGCCCCGTTCCGTGATTACCATACTGGCCTGCATCCACATGACTGGCACTCGTGGTTGGATTTCGGCAACGGCTCAATAGGAAATATGGGCTGCCATATTATAAACTACGCCTACCGGGCGTTGAAGCTGGGCAAACCTGCGGCCGTTGAGCTGGAAGAGGTAAACGGGGGGCACAATGATTGCTGGCCCCTGGGAACCCGTATACGCTGGGATTTTCCTGCCCGCGGAAAGTTGGCTCCTGTTAAGCTCTACTGGTATGCCGGTCTTGGAAAGGGAAAGCCGTTCAATGAACATACTGTGGAGGGAATATATAAACATGTGCCGCGCGAGTTCGGAAATCGGCCTCCGATCTGCGCTGAAGTGGAAAAGAAGTATAATCGGGAATTGACCGATGAGGGTTCGCTGTTTATTGGTGACAAGGGAATTATGACCATGGGCAGGCACGGGGAAGGATGCCGCATGATACCCGAGGAGGCTCATCAAGCCTTCCCGAGTCCCCCCAAGACGCTGCGGCGCGTCAAGGGTACGCACCAGGCGGATTTTTTTCGGGCATGTCGTGGAGGAGAACCTGCTGCTTCCAACTTTGACCACGCCGGCCCCCTGGCAGAGCTTGTTTTGCTCGGTAACATCGCGGTAAGAGCGGGGCAGGGGCGCCGCATCGAGTGGGACAGTGCCGCAATGCGTTGCACAAATATACCGGAGTTAAACCGATACCTTAAAATCGAATCCAGGGACGGCTGGAAATGGTCGAAAGCCGTCACGGAATCAGGAACGGGTTAATGAAGAAATCATACTAAACTGCTTCGCAGTTCGATCCAGGTCATTGAGGAACTGGCCGATCCGGTTCAAAGTTAACCGAATTCAATTGGCCAAGGCTTGTGTTGAGGTCAGATGGAGTATCTTTCGGCACCCCGTGGCGACCAGTCGACCGACCACCTCAAGTAACAGAAGAGTGGAGTGTCGGAAGTACTGCTGTCCAAAATAGGTGCTGATCCTAAGGATGAAATTCTGTTTTCGTATTGACGTTTTCTGCTATCGGATGACAGACTTCGCCATTTACGTGATGGTATAAACCAAAGGTGGATGATGAAAATGAGAAGAAAGATTCAATCGGCGATTTGTTTTATTTCAGTTCTGATCTGTGCCGCTGGCGCGGCCGAGCTTCCCAGTCATATCGCGACAATTCCAGTGCCGCGCGAGGATAGTGATGGGAAGGAACGACATGCCCAGATTCTTGCCGATCCGGCGCGATCCGCGGCGAAACTGGTTTTTCTTGGCGATTCCATTACCGAGATGTGGCGTACTGACGATGCGGGCAAACCGGTATGGGACAAATACTGGACCGGCTGTGGGGCTGTGAACATGGGCGTTGCCGGTGATCGTACTGAACATGTGCTATGGCGCATCGATCATGGTGCGTTTGACGGCATGAAGCCAAAACTCATAGTCCTGATGATCGGAACCAATAATTCCGGACAGAGCAGGGAAGAGGGCAGCAAGTACAGATGTACAGCCCAGCAGACAGCGGATGGAATCAAGGCAATAATAGTAAAACTTCAGGCCAAGTGTACTGGTGTCAGAATACTTCTTATGGGCATTCTGCCACGAACGG
This sequence comes from Lentisphaerae bacterium RIFOXYA12_FULL_48_11, assembly GCA_001804885.1. Classification (GTDB taxonomy): domain Bacteria; phylum Verrucomicrobiota; class Kiritimatiellia; order UBA8416; family YA12-FULL-48-11; genus YA12-FULL-48-11. The sequence continues at coordinate 30,350 of MHBM01000130.1, read as the reverse complement.
AGAATGAGGACCCGAGCAACCTGCAGAACATTGAAACCAACAGGATAATCAGCAAGTTTGCCGATGGTGTAAATGTCCGTTACATGGATATTGGTAAACGTTTTGTGAAACCGGAAAATAGTGACCCAACAATAATGCTCATGCCGGATCTGCTGCATTTAAATACCGATGGATATAAGGTCTGGGCTGGGGCAATAGCACCTGTTGTTAAAGAAATGATGCAGTAAGCAATACCAATTAGTGTGTCTTCTCTTTCAGATGTTTTTCGAGAAGATGGATTTTCTTGTGGAGCATATCATTCTGCTGCTGTAATTCTATAATCTGGTCGTTTAGATTACGCTCCTGGGATTCTTTCTGGGCTCTCAGAATATCTTCGGCATGCTTGATCCGCAGCATTACCTGGACTTGAGCTATGAGTTCTGCATTTCCAAATGGCTTGAAAAGGTAGGCGTCGGCACCGATGCTGAGTCCTGCAGCTTTGCTGGCTGATTCAAGTCTTTCCCCTGTCATCATCAGGATGGGGATGTGCTTGGTTGCCTTGTTTGCCCTGATTCGTTTGCAAACTTCAAACCCATCCATGTCCGGCATGTTTACATCAAGAATAATTATTTCGGGTTGCTCGGCTGCTGCCATGTCGGGACATGATGTTCCGTTTGAATTTGTGACAATGGAGAATTCGTCATAAGCTTTTAATAGAATTTTCTGAACGGAACGCAACATCAGAGGATCGTCATCAACAACCAGTATTGTTTTCTTCTTATCGGTCATGTCTGACAATCTACATTAGAAGGATGTTGCCTGCAAGCAGGATGACTTGAAATAAGGTGCTGCGCAGGGGCTGGGATGCCGGAATTAGCTGTATTGTAAGAGGATACATTCTTTTCGGCAGTTAAACCTGCATTCATAAGAGCTGTCTTGCTCCATGTGATCAATCTTCTGTCTCCAGCTCTTCTTCGAATTTTTTAAAGCATGAAGGGCAGTAACCATGTGAAAACTTTGTATTTGTATGGCGAGTTACATAATGGTCAATTCGTTCCCATTCGTTTTCTTCATTTCGTATCTTCTGGCACTGGGCACAGACGTGAAGCAGGCCTTTGAGGCGATGTAGCTGCACATGGGCATGAACTCTTGCGCGTAATTCGGGAGCCCTGAATGGCTTATTCACGTAATCCACTGCCCCGGCTTCAAACCCTTTAACGATATCATCAACTTCTGTTTTTGCAGTGAGAAAAATCACCGGTATTGCGGCGGTATTGGGCCTTTTCTTTAATCGGCGACATGTTTCGATGCCATCAATTCCGGGCATCATGATGTCGAGGAGAATAAGATTTGGGGATGTTTCTGTGGCCATTGCTATAGCCTGTTCACCGTCGGTTGCAAAAGCTAGTTCATAGTCATCTTTGAGATGCTGTGCGAGTAATTGAAGATTTTCTGATACATCGTCGACAAGAAGCAGCAGCGGTTTGGCTGTTTTATTGTCAGGCATGGTTCTCATCGTTTGTTGTTCCTTTCACCTTGGTGCTTACCTGTGACTGGGAAAGCATTTGGTTGAGTTGATGCAGTATTGCCTTCATTTCGGCCACATCGAATCTGCCGGTACTTTGAGAAAGTTTTGTGGCGATATCTGACAGGCGTTGAACCTTGTGGTTTACTGCTGTGTTCATAATATTTTCGAGAAGTCTCTCGACACGGCTGACTACCATGCTTTTCAGAACAGCTTCAACTTCTTTTGACAACCTGGTGCGGTCTTCTTCGGGAATCTCTAAAGGCCTTTTGTCATCTTCCTGGTTTATGCTTGTTCTGGTTGCAGAGGATGGGTGTCGTCTGGCAATGTTGCCGAGCGCCCTGTCGATTTCTGACAGCAGGGTGCCTGCTGCAAGAGGTTTGACCAGGTAACTGGCGAAATCTTTTCTTGGTAATGTTATTTCATCCGGATCGAGAGAAGAGGCCGTCAAGGCAATTACCGGTATTGCGCTGGTGGCGGGCATTTCTTTCAATATGGCGGTTGTTTCAAATCCATCTATACCGGGCATTCTTATATCCATGATAATCAGGTCTGGTTTTATTTCGCCGGCAATAGCTATTGCGGTTGATCCATCATTGGCTTCGGTAACAATCAGGTTGACCTGTTCAAGAAGAGCGCGAAGCATGATTCGATTGGATTCCACATCATCCACTATCAGTATTCGCTGCCGGTTGAATTGGAAAAGTGAAATGTCAGAATCCTGCCTCGAAGAGGCGTCGCTGGAGGGCTTGCGTTCAGGGGCCACAGCCACATCTGAAATGCGGACATAAAAAGTGCTGCCCTGTCCGGGCTTGCTTTTCAGTGTTATGGAGCCTTTCATCATTTCCACCAGTCTGCGACTGATGGTCAGGCCAAGCCCGGTTCCTCCGTATTTCATGGCGCTCTGGTCGCTTTGCTGGCGGAATGCTTCGAATACGTGCTCGTGTTCTGATACAGGTATTCCGATGCCTGTATCTTCCACACTTATCAAGAGCTCCGTGCGATTATGTTCAATATTGGTAAAGTGTATTGATGCCATCAGTTTGACATATCCACGGTCAGTAAATTTTACGGCATTACCGACAAGGTTGAGAAGGACCTGTCGCAGGCGAATCTCGTCAAGCATCAGTTCTTCAGGGAGTTCGGTGTCTGTTTCATTTATAAACTTGATTTCCTTCTGGACGACTCGAGGTTTAAAAATGGCCTCAATTTCCTCAAACAAGCCGCGCAATCTTACTGGGGCGAGTTTCAGTTCGATGCGATCGGCTTCAATTTTCGAGAGATCAAGAAGGTCATTTAATAATCTGAGCAGATTTTTCCCGGCAGTTCGAATCGGCTGAACAAAAGTTTTTTCTTTTTCGCCCAGGGGCAACCCGGAAAGAAGTTCACTAAAGCCGATAATTGCGTTCAGGGGAGTGCGGATTTCATGGCTCATGTTTGCCAAAAACATGCTTTTAGCCTTGTTGGCTGCTTCTGCGATTTCCTTGCTTTGACGCAGCGATTCCTCGAACTCTTTTCGTTCCGTTATGTCACGCGCAGCTGCATAGATGAGGTTTCCGACCGGCGTGGAGCGCCATTCTATCCATCGATAGGACCCGTTTTTACAGCGATACCGGTTGACAAAGTTGACCACTTGCTGCTGATTTGCCAGTTTTGCAACAGTGTCCAATGTTTTCTGCAGATCATCCGGATGGACAAAATCCAGAAATTTTTTTGACATCAGTTCTTTTCGTGTATATCTGAGTGTGTTTTCCCATTCCCTGTTGATCATCAGAAAGTAGCCATCAGTGGTGGCGATGCACAGCAAGTCAAGGGCGACATTAAAGAAATTGTCCAGTTCCTCTGTCTTCCGGCGAATAGACTCTTCGGCTCGCTTACGCTCGGTGATATCCAGATGGGTGCCGAACATCATGAGCGGTTTGCCATCACTTGTGCGGGTGATAACCTGACCGCGGTCGTGGATCCAGACCCAGTGACCTTTCTTATGTTTCATGCGACATTCAAACTCGTAGTAAGGGATTTTTCCGGAGAAGTGCTGTTCCAAAAGTTCTCCGGATCGTTTCAAGTCATCAGGGTGTCCGAGTGCCATCCATGTTTTGATGCTGACAGGGGCCAGTTCGTCAAGGGTATAACCCAGGACATCAGCCCAGATATCATTGAATATGGTTTCCCCTGTTTGAACGTTCCACTCCCATGTTCCTATATGTGTCCCTTTGATGATATTTGCCAGCCGCCAGCGTTCTTCTTCCAATTCATCTTCTGCTCTTTTTCGGTCGGTAATCTTCCAGACAGTGTCCATAAGCAACACCAATTGCTGGACGTCGGCCTGATCATAATCCGATTCTTTGTTGGCAACACCCACAACGGCGACTATTTTGTCGTTGCTGAAAACCGGGACCGTCATGAATCTGTAAAGTTCCGCATGACCTTCAGGGTAACCCTTTCTGAGGGGATGAGGGGTCTTGAATTCATTAAGGATGATTGGCTTTCGCTGTCTGACGGCTTCTCCCCAAATGCCGGTTTTTTCGAGGTGATAGAGGGTCTGGGGTGCCGTTATGGTACATTCTTTCATAACTTCCCTGGACCAGCTGTTCAGGGTGAATTCATGGCTTCCCTCGCTGTAATGGTAGATATAGCCTATCTTGCTGCCGGTAAGCTTGATCGCTTCTTCAAGGGCGAAATCCAGAAGCGCTTGTACGGTGGTAGCTTGGTGTTGGGAGATTCGCAGAAGACTTTCAAGGCGGGCGTCATTTTTTCTAATCAGGGCTTCGGCGCGTTTGCGGTTGATAATTTCCTGCTCCAGATTTTCATTTACAAGCGAGAGTTCTTTAGTCCTTTCATTTACAAGCTTAGTCTGGAGTTTCTGATTGCGTAAGTTTCGAATAACCTCAAACAGCAGTATTCCAATAAGAAGAATCGCGATAATTGGCCAGAGCTTTATCAGTGCACCTTGCAATGTTATATTTCCATATTGTTCGTAAGGGGGCAGGCCCAGGTCACGAAGGCAGTTGTGTACCTCCTGGTAATTTTCGGGTGTTGTCCATCCTGATATTCCTGCGGCTGTTGCTGCCTTCGAATCCGGCTCCATTAAGAACAGCGCAATTGCAACCTGTCGGGCCAGTTCCTGTGACACTCCGGGGATAACTGCGATAGGCCATGACGGGTAGGCTCTTGTGCTGTACTGGTAAGAATGATGTTGATGCCTTTTGTCTGCTACCGGTGGTGCTTTGAGAATATGGAGCAATTCACGCTGTATGCCGTTTTTCCTGACGGTCTCTTCCAGGATGTCGGCACGTATGAAGCCGGCGTCGGCCTTTCCGTTTAAAACATCTTCAAGAACCTTATCATGATTGCCGGTAAAATCTATTATGGCGATGTCATGTTTCGGGTTGATTCCGGCAAGTTTAAGTTCCCTTGCCTGCATGGCATATCCGCCGAAACTGTTTTTCTCAACTGCTGCAATTGTCTTGTGCTTAAGATCCGGAAGCTGTTTGACGGAGTTGTTTGTTGCCAGGCATAAGATGGCGCCATGGGAGTGATTGCATGCAAGTTCTCCTCGGTAAGAAATCATTGTGGCTATGCGATGCAAGCCGTAATCTACCTCCATCTCTACGTAGATGGCGGCATTGGCAAGCATGAAGTCAATTTCGTGCTTTCTTGCGAGAGAATCTATTTCCTGGAAATTGCACGGGATAATCTCGAATTTATATCCGGAAAGTTTCTCGTTGAGATATTCGGCCATGGGGTTCCAGTCGGACAAGCACCTTTCTTTTCCGAGGTGGGCAAGGACGCCAATGTGTATTATGACAGGGGCGTTGGTTTCCCCATGACAGGGGCTGGCCTTCATTCCCGCCAGGAAAATTGCCAGGCTTATAAAAGCAATATATCTCACTGAAACCTCATGAGTCTTAGAGGTTTATAGTTTAACAGGTTATAGGTGTTGTGCAATACAGATGGTGGAATCTTATGTTATTCCCGGTCTGCCAGAATGTTGACGCATGCTTTTGGCTTTGATAGAGCTTTATTTCGAAAGGAAGCCAGGCATGCAGAATACTGAGAATAATCAGAAATCTCTTAATATGAGACTTCCTCCGCAGAAGCTGGCGGAGATGCTTGACCGCACACGCTGGGCAAGTGATTTCTCCTGGAGCCAGATCAGCAAGATAAGCGAGCATATGCAGGCTTTCAGTTCCAGCAAGGGGACGGTGATATTCAGGGAAGGGGCAACCGATCAGTCTCTGGGTATTATTGTGGAAGGGAAGGTTGATATCATTAAAACCGACAGGGATGTATCCAGCTTGATTGCCACGCTTCTTCCATCACAGAGTTTCGGGGAGATGTCGCTTGTTGATGGTGAACCACGCTCTGCGAGTGTGGTGGCTTCAACAGATGTTGTTATGCTTATCCTGGATAAGGATGGTTTTCTCGAAATGTCCAGGGTTGTTCCGGGGCTTGCTTTCAAGCTATTGCTGAAAATATCAAAAATGATCAGCCAACGGCTTCGTAAGACCAGCGGACAGCTGGTTGATCATTTGCATACTGATAATTGAAAAAAGCTGTGCTTTGTTAAATGATTTGATAGTTTCTTGATTGTCTGCAGTTCAAACGAAAGGGGCCCATGAATAATAAAATCTGTTGCTCTATCATTGTAATAAATCTTCTGCTGATCCCCTTTGTTCCTGCGCAGGATCGATCGCCTGTAGCGCCTGGCGCACAGCTGGAAAAACTATCAGAGGAATTCAAGTTTACTGAAGGTCCGACGGCGGATGCCGAGGGTAACGTCTATTTTACCGACCAGCCCAATGATCGGATCATGAAATACGGGGTGGACGGGAAACTCTCCACTTTCAAACAGCCTGCCGGCCGTTCTAACGGGATGTATTTTGATGCACAGGGCCGGTTGTGGGCCTGTGCTGATGAAAAAAATGAGTTGTGGCGGATTGACGTTGCAAGTGGCAAGGTCGAAGTTATCCTTAAGGATCGTGACGGGAAGCTGTTCAACGGGCCGAACGATCTGTGGATAACGCCTGCAGGCGACATTTACTTCACGGATCCCCTGTATAAGCGTCCATGGTGGAGCCATCGTACACCGGAAGCCCAGATGCCACAGGCTGTTTATTATCTGTCGGCTTCAGGTAAATTGACTGTCGCGGATGCAGATGTTAAACAACCAAATGGTATCACAGGTACACCTGATGGTAAGGTCCTGTATGTGGCGGATATAGGTGACAAAAAAACCTATGTTTATGACATTCAGCCTGGCGGCAAGCTGGCCAACCGGAAACTGTTCTGCAGTGAGGGGTCTGATGGTATGACCATCGACAGCGAGGGAAATGTCTACCTTACCGGCAAAGGTGTGTTGGTCTTTGACAAGACTGGACAGCAGATTACGCACATAGAAGTTCCTGGTGGCTGGACGGCAAATGTCAGTTTCGGTGGAAAAGATAAGCAGACTTTGTTTATTACGGCTTCAAAGTGTCTTTTTTCTTTGAAGATGCGTGTCAAAGGTGTTTCGCAGAAATAAATGGAGGTGTTCAATGAAATGGATGTGTTTGTTGTTCCTGTGTTCAGTGGTTTCTGCCGGTGCGGTAGACAAGTCCTTCTACGTATATATCGGCACATACACGAAGAATTTAAGTAAAGGAATTTATGTTGTCCGTTTTGACGCGTCTACGGGAGTTCTTTCAAAACCTGAACTTGCCGCTGAAACGACAAATCCGTCATTTGTGGCAATCCGGCCCTGCCGTAATTATATTTATGCCGTGGGCGAGATTGCGCAGTTTGACGGAAAGAAGACCGGTGCTGTAAGTGCTTTCAAGATTGATAAGGTTACCGGGAAACTTACATTGCTCAACCAGGCAGAATCCAGGGGTGCTGGTCCGTGCCATGTGAGTGTTGATAAGACAGGTAAATATGTACTGGTTGCCAATTATAGTGCTGGTAGTGCCGCGGTGATCGCCATAAAGGAGGACGGTAGTCTAGGGGAATCAACCGCTTTTGTTCAACATGAAGGTTCCGGTCCTGATGAGAAACGCCAGAAGGGGCCACATGCACACTCGATCAATCTTTCCGCGGATAACCGGTTTGCGTTTGTTGCCGATCTTGGCCTGGATAAGATGATGGTATATAAATTTGACCAGGCAAAAGGTACTCTGGTGCCTAATGAAACACCTTTTGCAAACGTGCAGCCTGGTGGCGGGCCACGTCATTTTGCTTTCCATCCTTGCAATAAGTATGCCTATGTCATTAACGAGATGGCTAATACAATTTCTGCATTCAGTTATGACGCTGCTACCGGAACATTGAAGGAACTGCAGACTGTTCCAACTTTGCCTGCCGATTTTGGAGAGAAAAACACAACTGCCGAGGTTGTGGTTCATTCGTCCGGGAAATTTGTTTACGGTTCCAACCGGGGGCACAACAGTATAGCCGTATTCAGTATTGATCAGTCCACCGGCAAGCTGACCTTTGTTGAGCATGTTTCGTCAAAAGGCAAATCACCGAGAAATTTCTGTGTGGATCCTACGGGGAACTGGATGATTATCGCCAACCAGGATTCGAATAATATTCTTGTTTATAAAATCGATACAGATACTGGCAAGCTTACGCCAACAGGGCAGGAGTATGAAGTGGGGATGCCTGTGTGTGTCAGGTTTATGCCGGTGGAATGAATAATACGAGAATAGGCCGACCTTATCGGATTTCACTCGCCTTCGCCAAAATGCCCCGCGGCAAACCGCGGGGAGCTTCACTGGTGAAAGGAATGAATCCGAGGATTTTCACTTTTCCCAGTCTGGCAATGATTTTCATATTGTCTTTTTCTATATATCCTGGATTACCAGGTTTTGTCTGATTGAAGATCACACCTTTCAGTTCCAGTCTGGCGCGTCGTATTTCCCTGATGGAAAGAAGGGTGTGATTTATGGTTCCCAGTCCGGGCCGGGCTACCAGGATTATCGGCAGGTTGAGTAGCTTCATCAGGTTGAGCATTGTTTTCCTGTCGCTGACAGGAGCAAGAACTCCACCTGCGCCTTCGGCAATTACCACCTGATGTTTTCTTGTAAGCTTTTTGAAGGCAGCCATAATTCTGCTCAGAGAAATGGGCTTACCAGCCATAGTGGCGGCAAGGTGCGGGGAACATTCCGGTTTGAATTTATAGGGACACATTAGATTTAAGCTGATTTTGTCTGGCTTGATTCCGGCAAAATCCAGCATGAATTCAAGATCCGGCGCAACGAGCTTGCCTTTTCTGCTGGTACAACCGGTCTGGACCGGTTTCATGGGGACAGCATCAATACCGGACTGGCGCAGGCTGGCTAGAAGAATTGAAGATACAACTGTCTTGCCGACACCAGTATCCGTTCCGGTTATGAAAAGTCCTTTATTCATATTTTTTCTGCCACTATGTATAAAACATTGTATGTGGCGTAAACGCCATCTACGCATTTATAATTTTTGTCGTAATAGGAAACAAGTTCTGTAAGTTCACTGCGGGTCAAGGGGGTCCGGCCTGACGAGAACGGGCCGCCTGTCACTCCCTGTTCATGTAGTGATTTCAGGCAATGCGCTCCTGACCTGAAGGAATCTCGGTATGTCGCCCTCTGTTTCCTGACAATCTGCAGCCGGGCTGCCTTTAGAGCATTCAGAACCTCTTTTTCGGGAGGTAGTTCTTTCTGAACAGCTTTTGCCGGAACTGTATTGCGACGGGCTTCATGAAGTTCGGCCAGTGTGCCTTTCAACATTATACCGAATACGAGAAGTCCGTTCTTTTTGAGATGGCTTGATATCTTTCTAAATGTCTTTTCAAGTGGCGTAATCCAATGCAGCGCTGAACTACTGACTATAAGGTCAAATCTACCCAGGTCCAGTACTTCTCTGAAATCGCCGGCTATCCATAAAATACTCTTTTTTGATCTAAAATGTTTCTGTGCATTGAAAATCATTTTACTTGAAATGTCGGTGGCGCATATTTGCGCGGATGGAAATATCCTTGCCAGTTTTTTCGTGAGAAGCCCCGTCCCGCATCCAACCTCAAGTATGGATCCAACTGGCCGGTCGGTACCAAGCAGGGCTGTCAATTGCGAAGCGACCCGGGCCTGTACGCCGGCATGGTTGTCGTATGTGCCGGCAGCTGCAGAGAAACGGCTGGCAATGGATTTTCCGGCACGTGTTCTGGTAGATAACATCATTTCTCCATATAGGTGTGGATGTCTTCTACGATCATGGCAGGTTGGTCAAGTATCAGGGAATGTCCTGTGTTATCATGGATTACCATTTGACTGCCTGGAATGTTCTTCTTGAGGAATTCTCCTGCTGCAAATGGAATTATCTTGTCCTGACGTCCGTGTATTATCAGTGTAGGAACACTTATTTCAGGGAGTATCTGTCGCAGGTCGGTACGCAGGAGATAAGAAAGGCCATCTTTCAGGGTTTCAAGTGGAATTGACAATGCAGCTCGTGTTTTTCTTTCTATTTCCTGCGATCTGCCCGTTTCCGGAAACATTGCATCTCTGAAAAAAGTTGTGAGCAATTCTTCGGGTTTCCTGGCAAGACTGGCGATCATTGCCCTGATGTTTTGTTCTGGTACGCCATAAGTATAATCTTTGTCTGCACAGAACTTTGCGGTTCCATTGATGATAATCAACTGGCTTGCTGCGAGGCCCAACCTGGCAATAGCTTCTATGGCGACAAGCGCTCCCATTGACCATGCAACGATAACTGGTGCTTCATTGGTTGTTTTTCCGATTAGTCCATACAGCGCCTTGGCATATTGTGACGCAGGTGGCAAAGTCTGAAGGGACGGATCAGATGCACAGAGGAGTTTAGCCGTCGATGTCACCTGGACATCGTATTTTCCTGACAACAGTGAACAGAGCGGTGACAGGTTTTCTGCCGTGTGTGCCCAGCCGGCTATCAATAAAATTCTTCGGGCTTTCATATAAGATCAAGATTTCTCGCGCATTCTGCAATTATAGAGGCAGTATTTTCAAGATCTTCCCGTGTATGGGCGAGTGTTACCGACAGTCTAAGCCGGGCAGTCTCTGCTGGAACTGTAGGTGGTCTGATGGCAACAGCCAGTATATCTCTGGCAGCAAGTTCTTTTGACAATTCCAGGGTCTTTGCCGGGTTCCCGATCATTATGGGAATAATCTGACTTTCAGAAGAGCCGGTTTTCAATCCGGCTTCTTTCAGTTTTATGCGGAAGAATTCCGCGTTTTGTAACAATGATTGACCCAGGTTGGGATTAGCCTTGAGAATATTCAGCGATCCGATGGCAGCGCCGATCACTGCGGGCGGCAGGCCTGTGGTATATATGAAGGACTTTGCCCTGTTAATCATCAGGTTCCGTATCATTTCGGAGCAGGTTATGAATCCTCCATAACCGCCAAGGGCTTTGCTCAATGTTCCCATTGAAATATTAACCGATTGTTCGAGGTTCAATTGCTTTACCATGCCGCAACCGGATGGACCGAAAATGCCGGTTGAATGTGCCTCATCAACCATCATCATGGCACCGTATTTCACGGCTATATCGGCTATCTGCCGGAGTGGCGATATATCGCCATCCATGCTGAAAATAGATTCGGTGACAACGAGGCGCTTTCCTTTTGCCGGACATTTACTCATTAGTACTGCAAGATGACCGGCGTCATTGTGACTGAAGCGGTGAAAATTGGCGCGGCTTAATATGACTGAGTCAATAATGCTCGAATGGACCAACTTGTCGGCAAAGATATGGTCTTCCCTGTCAACCAGGGCGGGAATCACCCCGGCATTACAAAGCCAGCCGCTTCCAAAGACCAGGGCGGCAGG
>MHBM01000130.1:13064-19023 GCA_001804885.1 Lentisphaerae bacterium RIFOXYA12_FULL_48_11 | reverse complement strand
AGTTCTGAGAGCGCTTTTTCAAGCTTCTCGTGACAGGGTAATGTTCCGCACATTAACCGAGACGCTGTTGCCCCGCACCCGAGATTCCTGCTGGTTTCAATTGATGCCGCAATGACTTCAGGGTGGTTCGCGAGGTTTAGATAATCATTACTGGAGAAATTCAGGAAAACCCGGCCATCTATATGCAGTTTTCCTCCTGTGCCAGTCCGGGACACGATGTGTCGATAGAGGGACTGGCTTTCCAGGCCCTTCAAAATATCACTTATCCATTCTTCGTTATGCATGGTTACCATGGAGTTCAATCTAACATAAGATTTAACCACTCAATTCTTCTCTTTTGCCTCCAGATCTTCAAGCATCTGCAGATCCTTTTTAACGTCACGGCCGGCGACAGTAAGGAGATCGCCGATCATGATACCGGTGGCGCCGGCATAGAAGATCATGGACTGAAGATCACGCAGATGAATTCGTCCCGCGCAGACTTTAATTTCTGCCCGCGGATTGGTCATCCGGAACATGGCTACGCATCTTAGAATATCCAGCGGCTTCATGGGTGGTATTTTCTCGAGTTTTGTTCCTTTAACAGCAACCAGGAAATTCAGCGGAATGGCATCAACCTTTTCCCTCTGGAGCGTAAAGGCAAGCTCGACCCGCTGTTTGATTGTTTCGCCCATGCCAAGGATACCGCCGGAGCATAGTTCAAGCCCGGCTTTTCTTGCAGCCTTCAGGGTTGCCAGGCGGTCTGCGTAGGAATGCGTGGTACAGATCCTTGGAAAATAACTTTCTGCTGTTTCAAGATTATGGTGGAAACGTTTAAGTCCGGCTGCTTTTAACTGCCTGAATTGTTCAATAGTAAGTGATCCGAGCGAAGCGCACCACTCGACTCCTTTTCTTTTAAAACTGCGTATGGCATCACATATTCGGATGATCCCTTTTTCATCAATCGATTCCCCGCTTGTAACTATGCCATAGTGGTTAATTGGCAGACTGGTGGCTGCCTTGTATGCTTTTACAATCTGACTGCCGGAGCGAAGTGCATAGATTTCTATTCCCGCTTTATGATGTACCGATTGTGCGCAGAATTTGCAGTTCTCCGGACAGGCTCCGCTTTTTGCGTTCAGGATCGAGCACATGATGATGCTGTCGCCAAAATAATTTCTGCGCATCTGTGTGGCGGCTGCCATGATTTCCGGGAAGTCATGTGCCGGGGAATGCAGAATAGCCAGAGCGGTCTTTGCAGAGACTGCCGTGCCTCGCGCTGCCGCCGATCTGATCTCTTTAATATAATTGCTCATTGTGTTGTTATTAATAATCAATTTGAATTCACTGCGCATAATCTCAAACGGGCTGGAAAAAGCGACGAGATATTTACAAGAACGGGTATATGAAAAGAAAGACGAATTCTTGCTTTGAAACAGGGAAATCGTTATTTATTCTTACATGAGACAACACATCTCTAATGGTCAACATAGTGTTCCGCCTTATATACAGTTTGCGCGTCGATTGATAAACGAGTTCAACGCAGATGAGACGGTCTGGCGAACGCTTGAGTGGAAACGGATGCTGCGACGTGTTTTAAATCCGCAAATGAGCCGGAAGAAACACAAACAGCTGGATTTGGCAAATTTCGCTTTGTCTCAGCCCCCGAAAGATTGCGTCGGTTTCTGGAGGATATAATGAAGAAGTTGCGGATATACCTGGATACATCGGTCATCAATTTTCTGTTTGCTGATGATGCGCCTGAAAAGAGGGATGTCACCAGGAAATTCTTCGAAAAGCACATTTCTAACTATGAAGTATTTGTGTCGGCAGTGGTGTTGGATGAAATCAGAAGAACGCGGGATATATCCAAAAGAGACAGACTGCTGGGCGCAATTACCAGTCGGGATATGAAACAGCTTCCCCTGGAACCGGAAACGGAGATAAAGAATCTTTCGAAAAAATATATAGTTAAGGGTGTAATTCCGTTAAAGAAGAATGATGATGCCTTACATCTGGCAATTTGCACTGTGCATTCTATAGATGTGCTTATAAGCTGGAATTTTGAACATCTGGCGAATATCAACAAGGAGCGACGTGTTCTTGCCGTTAATCAGGAATTGGGGTACTATTACCCTATGAGAATTACCACTCCGCTGGAGGTAATGGGAATTGAATAAGCTCAAGACATCGAAAGCGCTTCTGGAAGTTTGGGCTTGGAAAGACGAATGCTATCGTGATGTTGCCCATCTTTCGCTGGAGGCAGGGCTGGATCGGCGCCTCAGGGATTCCAGGCGGGCGGCTGATTCTTTGCCTGTAAAGGTACCAATGGCGCCAATGCCTCGCCGTCTTATTGTTGCCGAATCGCCTGTGACTTACGAAGTTGCCCCGCCACGGATGGTTGGATCGAAACATTTGAAGAAGATTACGAACAAACAAAAGCACAAGAAATAACGGAGAACTGATAAGAGATAATTGAGATAACAAGTTAGAATAATAATTTTGCGTAGCTTCGGCTGCTGTCCGTGACGAAACCGCCAGTTTTGAATGGAAGACAGCGCTGGATGCACGCCCCGACGGGGGCGTGTTGAAAGCGTTCTTCCAAGGCGCCTGGCGGTGCCTGTCGCGGGACGTGAGTAAACACGTCCCTCTTTTTTTTGACAGGCACCGTGGACCTTGGGAGTCAGTCGTAACATGGCTGAGGCGCGCTTGGGAGAGGAGCCTCATGCCAAGCCTACAATTCAAGGGAAAGACGTTCGTACAGAATCATCATTTACAGGTGAAGTATCACGAACTCATCCCGGTCAAAGCCAAGAGTCTAACGGACAAGGTAACTCTGCATGACAACTTGATTATTCACGGTGATAATCTGAAGGCTCTGAAAGCACTTCTGCCGCTTTATGCCGGGAAGATCAAATGCGTTTATATTGATCCGCCGTACAATACAGGTAACGAAAACTGGCAGTACAACGATAATGTCAGTTCTCCAATGATGCAGGAATGGCTCGGTAAGGTCGTTGACCGCGAAGACCTCACCAGGCATGACAAGTGGCTCTGTATGTTGATGCCTCGGCTTAAACTACTCCGCGAACTTCTGACAGACGACGGTGTCGTATTCGTTTCGATTGACGATAATGAAATCCATCGCTTACGAATGCTTCTGGATGAGATTTTCGGCGAAGACAATTTCATGGCGCAGATCAACGTCCTTGTGAATCCAAAGGGGCGTGTCATGAGCGAGGGTTTTGCACAAACTCACGAGTATATCCTTGTTTATCGTAAGACTTCTGACCTTACGGATGTTTCAATCGATAAAACCTCCCAAGAGATCACCACTCAATACACCGAGAAGGACGACAGGGGGGCTTTTCGGTCTCTGGAATTAAGGAATACACACCGACAGTTTGGAAAGCATAACCGTCCCAATCTATTCTTTTCGATCTATTGCAATCCAAAAACGGCAGAAGTCTCGCTCACGTCGAAAAAGGGATTTGAAGCTGTAAAACCAATATGGGATGATGGCTTTGAAGGTTGTTGGACATGGAATTCCGACAAGGTTGCAAAGGAGATAGCTAAGCTCCTCTGTCGAATCGTCGGCAACAAGATTCGCGTCTATCGAAAAGCCTATGCCTTTGACGAAGAGGGCGAGACGGCCACCAAGAAACCAACAACGACATGGGTTGAGAAGTCTTTTTTCACAGAAAAGGGTCAAGCCCTTGTTGATGACATCTTCGGAGAACGTGTTTTTTATGCGCCGAAGCCCCTTGCCTTGATCAAGCGACTTGTTCAAATTGCCACAGACGAAGACTCAATAATACTTGACTCGTTTTCAGGATCGGGAACAACTGGGCATGCCGTTCTTTCCCTCAACAGCGAGGACGGGGGCAACCGTCGGTTCATTCTGATTCAGTGCGACGAAGAGACTGACGGCGCAAAGAAGGATGTTTGTACCCAGACCACTGCCAAAAGGCTTCGATGTGTCATCAAGAGCATTCCGAAAGCTAAAGACGAAAATCTACGTAATCCACTTAATGGCACGTTTAGTTTTTTCGATCTTGGCAAGGCCATTGAACTCGAATCCATCCTCGAAGGTGATGGACTGCCGACTTACGAAGAGCTTGCGCGTTATGTGTTTTATACAGCAACGGGTGAGGAATTCGACGAAAAGGCAATAGACGAGAAAAAACATTTTATCGGTGAGAGCCGGAATTATCAGGTATTCCTATTTTATGAGCCAGATATAACGAAGTTGAAGAACATGGCGCTGACGCTGGACATAGCGAAAGCATTGCCGCCGCTGAAGAAAGGCAAAAAACGGTTGGTCTTCGCGCCGACAAAGTATCTGGATCAGGAGCATCTTGACCAGTGCCGGATTGATTTCGCGCAATTACCTTATGAGATTTACGAACTGACACGGTGACGAATGCAATTGAAAGAATACCAACGACGAGCACTTGAGACGATTAGGGGTTATCTTGAACTTCTGGCGACATGGCGCAAGAAGGCCGAGGAGAATCCCGACCTCGAAATTGATTTTTCGGCAAAAGCATGGGAGAAGGCCGAACTGCCGCGCCAGTATCTGCCGCGCAAGAACGGGCTGGGCCAGCCGTTACCAACGTTCTGCATGAAAGTCCCGACGGGCGGGGGCAAAACGTTCTTGGCCGTCAAGGCGATTGATTTGGTAAATACTATTTACCGGAAACAGCAAACCGGGCTTGTACTTTGGATTGTGCCTACGACGCAGATTTACCGTCAGACGATTCAGAGTTTGAAGGACCGGGATCATCCTTACCGCCAACATATTGATCTTGCGAGCGGTGGGCGCACGCTGATTCTGGAGAAAACCGATCACTTTACACCACTGGACATGCAGGAGAATCTTGTTGTCCTGATGCTCATGCTCCCATCGGCAAACCGGAAGACAAAGGAAACTCTAAAAGTGTTCAAGGACAGTGGTGGCTTTCAAGATTTCTTTCCGCCCGAGGACGACATCAAGGCCCAGGAAGCGATGCTCAAGCGCTTTCCAAATCTGGACACGTACGAGAAGGAAAGCGGTTTCTGGGGCAGGCAGATCAAGACTTCATTGGGCAACACTCTAAGGACGTT
This sequence comes from Lentisphaerae bacterium RIFOXYA12_FULL_48_11, assembly GCA_001804885.1. Taxonomy (GTDB): domain Bacteria; phylum Verrucomicrobiota; class Kiritimatiellia; order UBA8416; family YA12-FULL-48-11; genus YA12-FULL-48-11. The sequence goes on along the minus strand of MHBM01000130.1, from coordinate 13,938 downwards.
TTCGCCGCTCATCATTCTGGACGAAGGACACAAGGCATACAGCGAGGGTGCACAGGACACCTTACGCGGATTCAATCCATACCTTATTGTCGAACTGTCAGCAACGCCGGTTGAAAGTAATATTCTCGTGGACATCACGGGCAGGGAACTGCACCACGAGGAAATGATCAAGCTTGATTTGCATGTTGTGAACAAGGCAAGCCCGGATTGGAAAGATACTCTGCTTGCAGGAATCAACAAACGCAATGTGTTGGAAGAAAAAGCCAAAGAACACGATGCAAACACCGGCATAAACATCCGTCCGATTTGTTTGATTCAGGTTGAGCGTACGGGTAAGGACCAGCAGGGTGGCCGCTGGATTCATTCGGAGCAGGTCCGCGAGCATCTGATCAAGATCATGGGCATTTCTGCGGAACAAGTCGCGGTAAAGACAAGTGAGAAGGATGAACTCAAAGAAGTTGACGACGTGGGCGGGCTTCTTGTCCGGGACTGTAAAATCCGGTACATCATTACGAAGCAGGCACTTCAAGAGGGTTGGGATTGTTCTTTCGCTTATGTGCTTGTAATACTGACGAATCCGTCATCAAAGAACGCTTTGACACAACTTGTCGGACGCATTCTCCGGCAACCCTATGCTCGAAAGACGCAAGTCCAGGAACTCGATGAAAGTTACGTTTTTTGCTTTCAACAGCGCGGGAAACAACTTTTGGACAGTATCAAACAGGGCTTTGAGTCGGAGGGGTTGGGAGACTTGCGTGGGCATATTACCAGCGACGATGAACACGGCAGCGCTGATAAAGACCGGCTTTCCGGCATCCGCGAGCAGTTCAAGAAAGCTGCAAACCGAACGATTCTCCCGGTGTTTGTAGTCAGG
>MHBM01000130.1:0-13026 GCA_001804885.1 Lentisphaerae bacterium RIFOXYA12_FULL_48_11 | reverse complement strand
TATTGCGGTCCGCATTCCGTGGAATGAAGTAAGCCTAAAGCCGGTGATGCAATTGACGCTTTCTGAATACGAGGAGAAAGACGTTGAGATCGGTGTCACGCTGGCCGATGACAAGTATCGGACTATTGAGACCAAAGGCGTAAAGGATTTAAAGGAAGGCGGCATCCGGGTTGACCCGGTATTCATGACACGTCAAATTGCGGACATTGTACCGAATCCCTGGAAGGCGCATGAATTTGCCAAGAAGGTCTTGAGTCACTTTCGCAAGATGCGTAGCAAACAGGATAACGAACGACTTATCGCAAACAATTTCATGTATCTCATCGAGGAACTCCGTAAGCAACTTGTGGCGGAAAAAGATCGGTTAGCTGAGACGGTCTTTTGCTCGATGCTGAAACGTGACGAGCTTCGCTTTTTGATAATAGGTGACAACTTTGACTGGTCTTTTCCAAAATCCATTCCGATCAGACCGACATCAAAGATTTTGACCAAGGAAAAGGGTGGGCAACTTGAAATGAATCTTTACGAGGATGTGGCGGAGGATGATTTCAACGAGACTGAGAAGGCGGTTGCCTGGTATCTGGAAAATCAACACCGACTTTTCTTTTGGTTTCGGAACCGATCACGGCATGACTACTCGATCCAAGGTTGGCGGGAACATCGGATTTATCCCGACTTTATTTTCACCGCAATGAGTAAGGCTGCTCAAGCGGATTATGAACAGGTCTATGTTGTAGAAACCAAAGGATTACACCTCAAAGACAACGACAAAACAAACTACATCCGCAAAATGTTCGACATCTGCACACGTCAGGCCAAGTCTCGAAACTGGACCGATCTCGGGCTTGAGATGAAAGACAAGGTGCTTCGTTTTGAAGTTCTGGCCGAGGACGAATGGGAGGCAAAGCTGAACGACATTTTGAAGGAATAAGCTTCGGTATTCCGATTCTTGCTGGAGGCTAATCTGTAACTAGCACAGATTGAAAGATATGTTGCCCGATAGGTGTAGGTGCCGTTCAGAATAAGCGATCAGGCAATTGGAATAGGCCAGGAGGCGGGTTTGAGTTCCTTGGTCGAGGGGAATTCATGGAGGATCGAGTCGCAGGAAAGAACGGCTTTGTCGGGAGAAACGTCTATTTTTATCGCGGCTTCCGGATGCTTGTTTCGCATGATGTTAGCCAGCAGAACGGCTTTTTCTGCACCGTCGCCGCGTCCGTAATTCCAGACCTCGTCGGGTTGGGCGAGGCGGCCCGATTCGTCGTAAATGGACTCGTCCGGCATAGCTTTTATTTTTTCAATAACAGTTTCATCGTCAGAATCCTTAAGTGCTGCTATTGAAACCGGGTTACGGTACATCGCTGCCATCAGGAAAGGTTTCGCCTCGGTTTTGTTTAGGTCACGGTAGGTATAAAATGCCATATCGGCGGCCGTATTGTTTCCCCTGATTTGTTCCAATCGCTGTATGATCTGTTCGCGAGTCATGGAGTTATGAATTCCGAGTTTCTCCTGTTCGGTAATAAATTCCTTCCCTGGGTCAGGGAGGCGCGGTTTGACGTGGCAGAACTTCATGAGGCCGGCAATGACCATATCGCGGTGCAGACAGCCTGATTCAAACTGGTTCTTCAATTTCTCGATATCTGATTCCTTGTCCAGGTCAATTCGCTGGGCCGTTACAAAATCTTCGAGTTTATTGAAGAGTACTCTTTCAGGAAGAGGGCTGGAACTGAATACCTCGCGATCAATTTCCGCCATCAGTTTCTCGCGGGTATTGCCTGTGAACTGGAAGGAACTGCCGTGTTCGTAGGCGAATATACGTTCGGCCGGGACGTAATGATCAACCCCGTGAATGGGCCATTTTATCTGGAAACATTTCTGAAGGTGGCTGGCATCACGCAGGAAGTTGCCTAGTAAATCTTTGCTGAACTTCACCTTGAGAAAACGGCTGAGCTTGCCCGAGAAGGCGGCATATACGGCCGGACTGATTGTTGCCTGAGGATAAACAGTATGAATATGACCAGTTTCATGCGTGACAATTGTGACCTGTTCATTTTCCAATGCGCGCCTGGCCTGTGCGGAGAGTTCAGTTCCGTTGAACCACATGTTCTTTGTAACCAGTCGGCGGTTGTTTGTCAGAATGCCATCGCTGACATCCACGAAATTCTGTGAGTGCAGGGGAGTTGCCATGAGATAAATATCCTGAAGGGGTATTCTTGCCACGATGAAAAGAGAAGCTGCGTAAAGGGCTGCAAGCGAAACACATTCTCCGGCGCCTGTACCGTAGTTGGGTTTGAATCTGAACGCATCCATTGCCTCCACGGTTTCTGTCTTCCAGTAGGGAATGACATTGCCTTCGTATTTGTCCAACCCGAAGTGTGTCCTGATATCAATATCGAAGTAATACTTGTCTCCTTCGTAGCCGAAAAGTGCGTTTGATCGTTTGATTGTGTCTATATCGATGAATTCCTTGAACCTCGCAATTTCACGTTCCTTGGTTGTCAGCCCCCAGGTATCGAGGTCGAGATTGAACACGTAGTGATCCATGATGTACTGCTTCAGCCTGGTAATCCGGCGATAAGGGGTCATTTCCTCCAGCCCGGCAAACCAGGGATCATCAAGCCACTTCCAGATTCGCGGTGACATGATGTTGGCAAGCATCAGGCCGTACATCAGTTCGGGAAAGATGAATATTTCCATATCGGACAGTGTTACCGCCGATGATTTACGTTCGAGATCCTTTAAGGGATTATCCATACGCTTAAACCTTAGCATATTTAAGTTTCATAAATAAGTAAAATGGTAGGGGCACATTCCTATTCTGAATGCTCATGGTGATGTTGCCCGTTGGGTTTGATAAAGGTTGCTGCGAGCATGATGATAACTATTATGGCGCTTGCTACCTGGAGCCATTCTGGAATCAATTCGTGTATGTGGTGCATCGAAGAGAATTGACCAATGTTGAAAATACCGTCCAAAAGTATTCCGGATATCAAAGCTGTTCCTGCAACAACAAGGAGATAGATAAAAGTTGCCCGTTTGCCCAGGATTTTCCATACAGTTGTCAGGGTTGCGGCATTCATGGCAGGGCCAGCCACAAGAAATACGAGTGCAGCGCCGGGTGATATTCCTTTCATTATCATTGCCATGGCTATTGGTACAGAAGCGGTGGCGCACACATACAGGGGCAACCCCACAATCAGCATTATGAACATTTGGGCGATTCCTGACCGGATTGTCTCTGAAAAGAAATTTTCCGGTACAAGTGCCGATATGATTCCAGCGACCACCAATCCTACTATCAATGGCTTGGCAATATCGCGTGGCAAAGTTATTAGACCGTAGTGTAAAGCTCTGGTTATCGGGTTTCTTTTTTGTCCGGAAGCACAGCATTCGCCTGTACATGTTTCGTTAACGGTTGTGAAATCATGTTTTTTATCTGTTACATCTATAAGCCAGCCGCCCAGTAACCCGCTTGCAAAAGCTGCAATTGGACGGAATATAGCCATAACAGGTCCAAGCATCCCGTATGTAACTGCAATACTATCAATGCCGGTTTGTGGGGTGGAAATAAGGAAAGCGGCTGTTGCTCCCTTGCTTGAACCATGTCTTCGCAATGATGCTGATACAGGAATAACTCCGCAGGAACAAAGAGGCAGGGGTATACCAAAAAGAGCGGCCTTGAATACTGGAATGAATCCTCTACCTCCCAGATGTTTCTGGACGGTTTCAGGCGTTACAAGAACAGAAAGAAAACCGGCAAATATGAAACCAAATAAAAGATATGGGGACATCTCGCACAATGTTTTCCATAAATTCAACCCTATTTCCCATAAGATATTCACTTATCACTTTGCCTTCCATAAGATATGGCTTACCTTATCATTATTAACATCATCTTGAAACGTTCTTCAGCCCTGACCGAATGCGGTATATTGGCAGGCATAATTACCAGCTCACCTGCATTTGCTATTACCTTTTTTCCGCCGATTGTAAGAACTGCTTTTCCCTCGATTATCTGAACGGTTGCATCATAGGGAGATGTGTGCTCGCTTAGTCCCTGCCCGGCATCAAAGGAAAATAAAGTAAGTGTACCTGATTTCTTATCCATTATGGTTTTGCTTACTACCGATCCTGTAGCGTAATCAATTCCATGGTCCAAGTTTATTGGTTTTCCTCTAATATCATTTTCATCACTCATTAAATTCCCCCTTTTTTTTAATAATTGCAGAACTTATGCCAGGTAACAGCCTGAATTTTGTGATACATGGTAAGTAATTGGTGTCCAACACCCTTCAACTAAAAAATATATTTCAGGGGGAATGCAAGTGTCTCATAATGTCTTGTTTAGAACTGATCTTTAATGGAAATGAGACAACTTTTTCCAAACAAACGCGACAATAAAAGGAATAAGTGGCTGGTAATCAAGGTGTATAAAGTATACAGGCAAGATTGGTACAGATTCTGCAGTTGTTTGACTACATATGGAATAGGAGGAATATATGAAAAGGTTATTATACATACAGTCTTCTCCAAGGGAGGAGAGATCGTACTCAAAAATTGTAGCAGATACTTTTGTCGATGCATACCTGAAGATTCATCCAAAGGATAAGATTAAAACGATAGATTTGTTCAAGTTGCGTCTACCGCCTTTTGATGGCGATGTTATCAATGCAAAGTATGCAATTATGAACGGAAAACAACATACGGAAGAGCAGAAGAAAGCCTGGGCACAGGTGGAGAAATTCATCGAACAGTTCAAGAAAGCAGACAAGTATGTATTCTCCATACCAATGTGGAATTTTGGAATACCTTACAAGCTTAAGCACTATATAGATATTATTACTCAGCCCAGTTATACTTTTTCGTATTCTCCACAGGATGGTTACAAGGGGTTGGTTCTGGGCAGGCCGGCGTTATGTGTTTATGCCAGGGGCGGGGAATATACTCCAGGAACGCCTGCAGAAGCGTATGATTTTCAGAGCAAGTACTTTAATAATGCACTGGGCTTCATAGGATTCACTGATATAAAATCAATTTTCGTGCAAGGAACGCTTTATGGCCCGGAAGCTGCGGAAAAAGCTAAGAGTGCAGCGATAGAGGAAGCCAGGAAGATTGCTGAGACTTTTTAATATTTAAACGTTTTTCACAGGTACCGGTTGACCTGAAAGTTCAATAAGTTCAAGTTGCTTCTGAAGGATGGAGAGATCAGTTAGGAAACGTTCACGTTTCTCATCAACAATCTGCTTGGCGAGAGAGCGGTAATATTGAATACCCTCAAGAAGGTTTTCCTTGAACTCAAGGAAATACTTGGGAGTTTTGGTTGCCAGCCCGTGAGAAATTTCTTCAGCTTCCTTGCGAAGATGTTCAATGTAAAGTTTGAGTTCCTGGATAAACATATGTACACGTTCAGGATTGGCGAGTAGATTGGCCCTGCCATAGATGTGGTTGATCATTTCCTCCAGGGATGTGATTTTCGAGAAATAGGCAATATTCGGTCCCGGACATACTGCAGGTGTTGAGTCCGTATCAATATGGTTCTTCAGGCGTGCTCCACCGCCGAGTTCATGGCATATGCAGGATTTTACGGTGACATTCTCTTCCTGCTTGATGTTTTCTTCCTGCGACAGGAATTTCTTTCTCAAATCTTCAAGTTTAAACTGCTGATACAGGCGGGAGGCAAGGCAAACGGGTGTTTTTGTGAATTCGGTGTTAAATGAAAGATGTCCCTTTGGGCAGGCGCTACCAGGCTTGCCGGCGGCTATTCGTGCACGCCTTGCTTTTTCACTTCCAGAGGTACGAAGATTCCAGAACAGGACATTGAGAGGAGAGCTGTCGCTGAGATATACTTCGTTTTCCGTGGAACTGGAAAGATCGCTGAGAAGCTGGTCATCAACGTTTGTTACTTCTGGTACAAGAAGGAAAGGCGTGCCCCAGCCGGTGGCATTAATTTCGTAATAATTCAAAAGCATCTGGTCTTCCTCGAAAGTGCCTATTCCTCCTTGCGCGGTGATTCTTACCTCGAGTGGTTTTTCCAGAGGAGGCAGTTTCATGCCGGCGCGTGCGGCATTATACATTTCATGCAGTGTTTCAATCAGTTCCTGTCGTTTCTGTTTGAATTCCTCCATGATCGGGCCCATCAGATAACCCTTTGTTGCGAAGGCGTGTCCGCCGCAATTGAGCCCTGACTCGATTCTGAATTCCGATACCCACAATCCTCGTTTTGCCAGGAATTTGCCCTGAACCAGAGCTGACCTGAAGTCGCTTACCTTCAGGGTTATTTTCTTTCTGGGGGCAAGTGTTGCATTAGGGAAGAAATCAGGAAAACTCGCTGCGTAAGTGTAGAGGTGCTGGTTCAGGCCTGCAGAGAAGACCATGGAGGCAGAAATGGAGCTCTTTGCGAATCCGCGAAGGGCGGCCATGCCGTCATTGAACTCGATGGGCAGCTTCTCTCCATTTTTGTAAACTGCCCGGTCCAGCTTTGTCATGATATTTACATCGATACTGCCAGGAGCGATCATCTGTCTCAATTTATCCTGCTTGACCAGCTTGGACTGTTCATCAGTGGTTGCCATCATTTCAAGGTATGCGTTCTTTTCCGTACAATCCGGAAGCAGTTCGAAATAGCGTGTTATATCGCTGCCTGCCTGGAAGGGGGCAGCCCTTAGTGCGGTTACCTGGCGGCTTACAAGTGTGCCTAGCAGGTCCAAGTATGCAGTAATCCGGCGCGCGCGCGCATCTTCATCGTTATTCGATATCTCCTGGTAAGGTTCTCCGGATTTCGCACAGTGAAATTTGCGCATCTGCTCGATAAGTGTATCGTCAACCAGCGAAATAACTGACGAGATCCCGTATCTGGCAACTTTAAGCGGGGTGTCTATTGAGAAACCGGTACCCATTACGGGGATATGAAACGTGTGGGGGCTGCGCCTTGGTAAATCCACCGTATCTTGCTTCGATTCAATCATCAGCTTCCTGTCCTTTCCATGTAAAAGCATATGTTATCCAATAGTTTGGATTCTTCAAGGAACAAAACAAACCGAATTCTCCAGCAAAATGGGGTGGTTCTCGGAAAGATCTTCTTTTTATGCCTGACAAACCACAATAGCGCTACCATATTTATAATGCCGTTCCACCCAGTTCATTCACGAGATCTTTAGCCAAATGGACAAGGCTCTTTTGCAGGACAGAAGACAATTCGTTTCCTGGTCCGGTTGACTCAGGTATGACGCCCAGCAGGTAGAGCTGTTTTGGACAGTGACCTCGCATTTCGCTTACAAGCAGCATTTCCTGGATACCAATCTGGTGTGGAGACATTTTTACTGGTATCTGCTTGAGCATGAAGTCTTCCTTGCTGTAACGAAGACAGGTCCCGGGTTTTCCGTCAGCATTGATTACGTCAATAATATAGACGCGATCGGCTTCTTCGATCTTGTGGGTTACCATTATGCCCATGGTTCCGGCATCGAAAAGTTCCACGTTCCCGGGGAGCTTATAATTCTTTTCCAAGTGGCGTATGAAATGAACACCAAAGCCCTCGTCGGACAGAAGCAGATTACCGGCGCCTAGAATAAGGATTTTCATCTGTTTGGTAGTGGTAGGGTGGGGCCGACGGATCCTGCCACTTATCAGGAACGGCACGCCCTTCTACCGCAAGTTTTCTAGAGAACCTTGACCTTTGTTATTTCCCTGCCTTCAGGATCAACAGCATGCACGGCACAGGCTATGCATGGATCAAATGAGTGGATTGTCCGGACTACTTCCAGTGGTTTCTCTGCGTCTGCCACGGGATTGCCGACAAGAGATGCTTCGTATGGACCCATTGCGCCCTTTTCATCGCGGGGCGATGCGTTCCATGTTGAAGGAACCACTGCCTGGTAGTTCTCTATTTTCTTGTCCTTGAATACAATCCAGTGCGACAAAGTGCCGCGCGCTGCTTCATGAAATCCTACGCCCTTGAACTGGCCGTTCGGGATCTCGATCCGGTTTGCATATGTCTGGTCGCCGGACGCGATGTTTGCGGTCAGTTTGTCCAGTTGTTCGAGAGAGTAGTCAGCCATAAGGCATGCCCGTATGCCTCGGGCGAGATGTCTGCCCATGGTTGAGTGATGATCCTTCATGCTTATGCCGATCTTTGCGTTGGCTTCGTCTACAAGCTTTTTAACGCGCACATCCCCGTGTGCGTAGCAGATCAGCATCTGTGCAAGGGGGCCGACCTGGACGGGCTGGTTTGCAAACCGCGGTGCCTTGCACCAGGAATATTTGCCATCGGCCTTGAAGTCGCTGTACACGGCTTTGGTTTCGCCCTGCCAGGGATGCAGTGCGCTGTTACCCTCGTACCAGGCATGGGCGACAGATTCCTGAATGTTGCTGACAAGGTAGTCGTCGCTGTGATTTTTAATGAACCGTGTTTTTTCCAGGTCACCCTGGGTTATGAATCCGCCGGGCAGGGAGAACTTCGTGCTCGTGGTATCCTCCGGGAATTCAGGTACTGCAAGGTAATTGGTTACGCCAGCCCCGTAAGAGAACCACTCCTTGTAAGCGGCTGCAATCGCGACGAGATCGGGATAGTAGACCTGCTTGACGAAGTCGCGGGTTTCTTCCATGAGTGTCCGCATCAAGCTCAGGCGTTCCATGTTAAGAGTAGCCAGGTTGTCCATGTTAATTGCCGTTGCAACTCCGCCGACACACAGGTTCTGGATGTGTGGATTCTTGCCGCCAAGCACAGCGACAGCCTGTGCAGCTTTTCGCTGGTAGTCCAACGCCTTGAGATAGTGGGCAACAGCCATGAGGTTGACTTCGGGCGGCAGTTTCATAGCTGGATGACCCCAGTAACCTGATGAAAAAATCCCGAGCTTTCCGCCTGCCGCGAAGCTTTTCAGTTTTTCCTGTACAGCTTTGAATTCCGTTGGACTGTTGCCGGGCCAGTCGGAAATGCTTTGTGCGATCTGGGCGGTCTTGTTCGGGTCGGCCTTGAGTGCTGAAAGAACGTCAACCCAATCCAGGGCCGAGAGGTGATAGAAGTGCACGATATGATCCTGCACTGCGTGCTGTGCTATGATTATGTTACGGATATAGTTTGCGTTAAGGGGCACAGGAGCCTTCAGGGCGTTCTCGACGGAGCGGATTGAAGCAATTGCGTGGACGGTCGTACATACTCCGCAGATGCGCTGTGCAAATATCCAGGCATCCTGGGGTTCTTTTCCCTTGAGAATGATTTCGAGGCCGCGCCACATCTGGGCGGATGACCAGGCATTTGTCACCTTGTCGCCGTTGACTTCCGCGTCGATACGAAGGTGTCCTTCAATTCTTGTAATCGGATCCAGTGTTATTGTTCGCGTTGCCATAACAGTATTTCTCCAAAGCTTAAACGCTTATTTCTTTCTCAATCAAATATCTCTTACGTACAATCACATCAGGCGTTTTCCGCCTGAGACCGCTACTCTGAATATTTCTCAATCGGTTTTCCATGACCATGCAGGTGGAGCTTTGGCAGCACCGGCACGAGTTTGACCAGCACCTGGTAGCCGAGGATTTCGAAAGCCACAATGCTTACCGTGATACCGAGCTCTGCGAGGGATGGAAAATAGGTCCAGCCGGGGCCTGGATCGTAACCGATCAGGTAAACATTGAAACGGTAAAGCGAGCCCCCGAGCACTATCATTACTGCTGATATGAAGAGTACGCGCGGTGAGAGGCGATTTCCTTTTTTGAAGAGCATTATGGCCCCGCCCGCTATCAGCGCGAACTCCAGCAGGAAGAAGAACGAATAGAAGTCAAAACGTACCGCGGCCGCAAGTTGCCCCCTGAAGGTCAGGTCGCCGACGACAACGGTCAGCCATATGGCGGTCAGCCAGGGAATGATGCCGGCAAGGCCGGAAAGTTCTTTAACTTCAAAGGGTCGTTTGAATGCATAGGATGAGATGATCGATTCCATTATGGCCATGGAGTAACCGATGTATATACAGTTGATCAGGAACAACAGCGGCAGGAAACCGGTGTGCCAGAGGGGGTGTAGCTTGGTTGATGCGATAAGCAGCAAGGAGCCCAGTGCCGATTGGTGCATGGTGGGCAGAGTGATCCCGAGCACAATAAAGAAAATGAGGACTTTATCCAGAAGCGGCCTTATCCAGCCTGCTGCCCTGCGTACCTTGTCAATATGGCTTATGACTGTCTCTTTCTTCGGGGCCAGGCTGGGATGCAGCCAGTTAATGAAGGCGTGGAGCCTGAGCCATTCAGATTTCTCAAGGCTGTAAAGAATAGCAGGCAGGAATTCGATGATAAGCACAACGGTATAGGACATTACACATACTGCAACTTCGAACAGCACAGAGTTGGTCTGCCACTGGGATGGGATGAAGAAATTGTAAACATTCCAAGGTCTTCCGCAATCAATTATTACCGACAGGCCCGCCAGCGCGTAACCAAACATGCTTGTCAGGATGCAAGACCTGATCATCGGGTGGTAATGCATGTTGTGCCGGATGTAAACCAGGATTGCCACGGCATATCCTCCACAGGCTATGGCCGTTCCAGTGGCGACATCGTAAGTGATCCATATGCCCCAAGGATAACCATCGCTCAAACCGGATACTGCGCCGATACCCTTGATGAATCGCATGGTCACGAGGTAACCACCCAGCAGGACCAGGGCGAGAAGGGCGAAGAAGGACCTGGTGAAAAGGGTCCCTTCGTGTTTCTGGAAATCGTCGTGGTGCATTACTGGTGCTTTCCTCCGTCGGCTTTACCGGCAGACTGTTCTTCGTGCCGGGCCTGTTTGCGCATATTTCTCAGGGCTATGATGCAGAGCGTGGTATAAAGGGCGATTGGAGCGATAAAGCCTTTATATATTGTATGGTGAATTTTCTCGGAGAATACTGCTGGTGCTTCTTCTCCCAGTTTCGGGAACCCGAGTTTGTTGAAAGGTACAGCTGACAGGAAGAGATAATTTGTCCCGCCAACTTCCTTTTCTCCATAAATCTGGTCTACATATTTGCCTGGATTCTGGTTGATTCTTGCGCGGGCCTCGTCCAGCAACTCCTTGCGTGAGCCAAATATGATGGCCTGTGTGGGGCAGACTTCAACACAGGCGGGAACTCCTTTTTCCAGAAGGTTGGTTCTCTTGCAGAAATTGCATTTGATGATCTGCGGCATGGCGCGGTCCCACTGGAACTTAGGAATGTTGAACGGACAGGCGACCTGACAGTAGCGGCAACCGATACAGATACTCTTGTCATAATCGACTATGCCGGTCTCGGCATCCTTGGTCAGGGCACCCACCGGGCATACGGAGACGCAGGAAGCTTTCTGGCAGTGCATACAAGAATGTTTAACGTACGAATATTTTCCGTCGCTTTCCTTGTGAAGCTTGATGATAGTGCGGGTGTTGCCCGAGAGGTCTACGGGAGTATCCCACAGACCGTCTTTGTCGAATTTTGCTTTTTCCACTTCCTGGTTACCGTCTTCACCGTTAGCGTTCTTGCATGCCACCATGCAGGTTTTGCAGCCAACACATTTTGTTGCATCGTAAAGCATCGCCAGGTCATCATTATTTACCTGTATCTCGGAGGAGGCCAGAGCTGGCGCAACGGTAAGGATGCCTGCGCCTGTCGCTGTAGCGGCTCTCAGAAAATCGCGCCTGCTTTGCCTTTTCATTTATGCTGTTTCTCCTTGTCATCCACGGAAGCGGGCAGGTTTTTGGCCATCATTGCTCCTGCGCCAAGTGCCGCTCCGGCGGCAAGTCCTACAATAGCGGTTGTTAGGGCGTCTGGTCCTTTGCCCTTCTTGCCGATGTCGATCGGTGCATAGCCGTCAAACGGGGTGGGATCATGAATCTGTACTTTCTCGGCAATGGATGTCTTGAAAAGAATATCCGGCTCGGTGCAGCCGATGCATGGATGCCCGATTGAAACGGGCCACGCTCCGACATCGTTGAAACGCTGGACGGGACAATTGGCGTAGGTTACTGGACCTTTACATCCGAGTTGGTACAGGCAGTATCCCTGGGCATGTCCATCGTCTCCATATGCTTTGGCAAAGCGACCGGCATCGAAATGTGGGCGGCGTTCGCAGTGTTCGTGAATCTTTCTTCCGTAGGCAAACATTGGCCGCCCGAGATTATCGAGTTCCGGGAGTTTCTTGAATGTCAGGTAGTAGAGTATGGTTGAAAAGAAAGTGTATGGATTGGGTGGACAGCCGGGCACGTTAATTATTGGTTTGTTCTTAATTATGTCCCTTACGCCAACTGCGCCTGTAGGGTTGGGGGCGACCGACTGGATTCCGCCATAACTGGCGCATGTTCCAATCGAAATAATGGCAGCTGCGCCATCAGCGGCGGAACGCAGGGAATCAATTGCAGTCTTGCCTGCCACCTTGCAATAGATACCGTTATCTTTTGTTGGGATGGCTCCTTCAACGACAAGGAAGTAATTGCCTTTGTTGGCCTTGATCGAATCATGCATTGCGCGTTCTGCCAGTTCGCCGGAACCGGCCATGAGCGTTTCCTGGTAATCAAGTGATATTGTGTCAAGAATTACGGATGCCAGAGTGGGGTGGCTTGAGCGAAGCAGGGATTCCGTGCAGCCGGTACATTCCTGGAAATGCAGCCATATGACCGATGGCTTGTTGGGCGCCTCGGCAGCGGCAACAACTTTTCCCAGCATGCTGTAAGGCAGGCCCATCATGGCCGTTGCCGTCATGCAGCCCTTGAGGAAATCTCTTCGTGATACTTCGTTATGGAAACCGGTATTAGTGCTCATAGTTTCTCCGGAAGAACGGTGGAATAATGGCTATACGCGAGCCACCAGAAAAGCCAAGTCCTGTTCTTGTTAACTAAACTGTCCTTATGGGTTATACATCCTAACCCAAACAACAACAGCGGCAAATGTTGCCTTAGCCACAATGTATTCGTCAATGCTAATCGTTATAAAATTAACGAGATGAGAAGTGTAAGTTAAAATGCCGCATGAATACGCGGAAGCGTTCCATGCCAGGAATCGCTATCCTCTGTGGTCTTACAAAGGACACAAAGGA
>MHBM01000129.1:1689-11534 GCA_001804885.1 Lentisphaerae bacterium RIFOXYA12_FULL_48_11 | reverse complement strand
CTCTTTCTTCTATCTGTATTAAACGAAATCACTATTACAAAACAGGTGGTGAGAAGATTACAGAACTGTAATAATTCAGACGTTGGCGGGAACTCCCGGTCCATGTTATTATTTGAGGCGTGAGAATACTCGTCATAGAGGATGAAAAGAAAATTGCCAGTTTTGTTCGTAAAGGGTTGGAAGAACAGGGCGTTACGGTTACTGTCAGTAATAACGGCGACGATGGTTATCTGTTGGCTAAAACTCAGCCTTTTGATGTGATTATCCTGGATATAATGCTTCCTGGCCGGGATGGACTTAGTATCCTCAAGAATCTTCGCGAACAGAAGAATATTGTTCCGGTTATCATGCTGACTGCCAGGTCAGAAATGAATGAGAAGGTCGAGGGGCTGAATCTTGGTGCTGATGACTACATTACCAAGCCTTTCTATATGGAAGAGCTCATTGCGAGGGTGCAGGCAATTGCAAGGCGCGGTGGTGGAGAAAAATTCAACATACTGCAGGCATCTGATTTGACGGTGAATCTCGTTTCAAGGGACATCAAGCGCGGGACAAGGAAAATCGAATTGACTCCACGCGAGTTCAGCCTGTTGGAGTACATAATGCGGTCACCTGGCAGGGTGTTTACGCGTACGCAGATCCTGGAGCATGTCTGGGGATACGATTTCGATCCCCAGACAAATATCGTGGATGTATGTGTGCAGCGGGTACGGAAGAAGATTTTTGATGAGGACAACAAGCTCATAGAAACTGTCCGTGGCGTCGGTTATAGGTTTTATAAGAAATAAGACAAACTGAAGAAAAGAGTAACCACAAAGTTCACGAAGAACGCAAAGCAGGGAAAGATCATATGATTCTGTAAATCGGCATTGGGGTGAAGGGTAATGAAGCTCGATTCATTCAGATATAAGATAAGTTTGCTGAGCCTGTTGCTCTCTGGTGTTGTCCTGCTTGTGTTTGGTCTTTTTTTCATGTCGGTAATAAGCAGGATTGGCTGCGAGAGAATTGATCGTGAACTCAGGGTTCTGGCTGATGCGCAGATCAGAAGAGTCCAGTCGCCTGACAGGTGGCAGCGTTTCGAGGAATCGCTGAGATCGGTGTACGGCGAGGAGGAGGCCCGTCAGTTTGTGATGAAAGTTGTGCCGGTAATCGGACGTGGCGGGTATACGTCCATTCACTGGCCTACAGAATTGAAAGACGACAGTCTTCCTGTTCTTGCTGCTCCGCAACCGACAGGAGATGATGATTTTCCGGGACGTTCAATGCCGGCGTTTCGCCAGAGGAGGCCTGATGCAGGTCCGCCGCCAGGATCTGGAGGAGGCAGGCCCTTTGATGAGAATCCAATCAGACGGGGTCCGCCGCCTCGCATGATTCTACGAGGACCGGAATTTTCAAATTTTGAAGCAGAGAAACAGGCATGGCGAATTGTTGCCATAGGTAACCAGGAGATCAATTTATATATAGGAATGGATCTTGCCGCATTTCATGAGGAAACAAGTCGGTTCAGGAATGCTTTTCTCCTGGGTTTACCTGTTGCGCTTGTTCTTCTGGCATTTGGTGGATGGCTGATTGCGCACAGGGCGTTGCGGCCGGTAAACGTGATAGCCATGACCACTGCAAATGTGACAACAAGGGGGTTGAATCTCCGGATCCCGCGAACGAATGCGGACAGGGAGTTTGCAGGACTGATAGATGTGATCAATGGAATGCTTGACAGGTTGGAGAAGAGTTTTCTGCAGGCAACACGTTTTAGCGGTGATGCAGCCCATGAATTAAAGACACCTCTTACGATACTGCAGGGACAGCTTGAACAGGCATTGCAGGATGCGCCTTCCGGTTCTGAAATACAGCAAAGGTATGGCGAATTGCTTGAAGAGGTGCGTCGGCTTTCCACGATTACGAAGAAACTGCTGCTTTTGTCGCAGGCGGATTCCGGCAAGATGCGGCTCAGTCTTGTGCCGTTTGATTTAAGCGCTGAGCTGGAATCAATGAGTGAGGATGTGGCTATCCTGGCGCCTGATTTAAAGATCGAGAAAGATATCAGGCCGGGTGTAAATATCATGGCGGACAGGGATCTAATAAGCCAGGCCCTTCAGAATCTTGTTACTAATGCCATCAAGTATAATAAGACAGGTGGCTGGATAAGGCTTTGCTTAGATGTCGAAGTCGGAAAAGTTCACTTCTCGGTTTCCAATAGCGGGGAAGATATCTCTACGGAAGATCAAGGGAGGATATTTGACCGTTTTTACCGTGTTAACAAGTCACGCAGCAGGGAAATCGATGGTGTTGGGCTTGGCCTGAGTCTTGCAAGGGAGATTGTCATGGCCCACAAGGGGGAGCTTGTCCTGGAAAATTCCGCGAATGGTGTAACAACCTTTGTCATGAAACTGCCTGCAATTGTGTCTTGATTCCCCCGGCTACGGATGACTTGTCTTTCCGGTGGTGACCTGCTAGTTTTCTGAAAGTTTAAATTCCTAACCCACGGGAGGTAAGTCTATGAAGCAAAGTATTATTCCTTGTCTGGTATGCATGATGATCATGTCTGTGCGCCTTGTTGTTGCTGTGCCTGTTGAAGCGAAAGTGCAGGGTTTGTATGAGGGTGTCTGCAAGGACGCAAAGGGTGAGATTAAGATAGAGGCGCGCGTTGTTGCTCAGGGTGGCGGCACATACAAAGTGCTTGTCAGAAAACTTGCCACCGATGGAAAGGTTTCCAGAGTGGAGCTGAAGGGCGTCACAGAAGGCAATACTGTCAACTTCAACGGAAGAGATGGCGATGTTGATTGGAAATGTTCTTATGCTGACGGTGCAGTTGCCGGTACTTGTGGAGAAGGCTGCAAACTTGATGTCAAACGCGTTGAACATGTTTCTCCGTCCATGGGGAAGAAGCCGCCGCAGGGAGCGGTTGTGCTTTTCAACGGCAATACAACGATGGATGAACTGGTGAGAGCCAATGGTTCTCCATGGTATGTGGGTGATAAGAGCAAGGATGGCTGGGCAGTATGGGAAGTGCCGATCCGCACGGTTGTTGCCAATGAACCGGGCGAATGGCCGTGCAAGGATAACGTTATTCCGAAAGACTGGACGCTTGGCGCAGAGAGACGACGTGTGGATACGGTGCGCGGGATCGGTGATGACGGGTCAATACAGGTTCCAACTGGCGGAATGAATTCAAAACGTCAGTTTGAAGGCAGTTTTGACTATCACGTGGAATTCATGAATCCCCTTGTTCCGAATGCACACAGCCAGGGGCGCGGGAACAGCGGTGTTTACCTGCCCAATGGAGAGGAAATCCAGGTGCTGGATTCTTTCGGAGAGTGCACGTACGAGGGCGGTGGTTGTGGTGGTTTTTACAAGTACAAGAACCCGGATACTATGGATGTTATCGAGAGCATAAAGAACAGTTCGGAAAATAAGTACACACTGGCATCGACACCTCCACTGCAGTGGCAAACCTATGACATTGAATACAGGGTGCAGAAGAAAGACGGCAAGTATTCAGGCAGGCCTCGTGTGACCGTATATCACAATGGCATCAAAATTCATGATTCCTTTGAGATCAAGAAAGATGCCAAGAAAGGCCATTTCCACTTTCAGGATCATGGGAACCCTGTCCGTTACAGGAATATCTGGGTTTTGCCGCTGGAAGATCAATAGGAAAGAATGACTTGTTCAATCGTGTTAACGCCGGCAAATGGTGATTTCTGCTGGAGTGAAGCAAATGAATTACAGTCGCAGGTCGCAGTGCTTTTTCAGCCTTGCGCTGTTTGTCTGCATGAGTTTTGCTGAATGGATGGTTGCTCCCATTCGGGGAGAGTCTTTTCTTGTTCGAGACGGTCAACCGCTTGCCGACATTGTGATTGCCGAACAACCCCCGCGTATGGCCAGGCTGGCCGCGGGTGAGTTGCAGTCCTACATTGAGAAAATTTCCGGTGCCACATTATCGATCACAAATCGGCCGGGGCAGGATGTTCCTGCTCATATCTATGTTGGGAAAAGCATTTACACCGATCAGTTGAAGATTACCGATGATGGATTGGCGCATGATGCATTTCGGATTGTGTCTGGAATAAACTGGCTTGTACTGCTCGGGCAGGACCGTGATTTCACACCGCCCGAACTGTTTGCCCGCAATCATTCCGATATTCCGCGGATGCTTGAACAATGGGATACCCTGACAGGGGAAAAATGGGGGAACCCGCACACGGCTGTTTACCGGAGATATAACCCGATACTCAAGATATGGGATTATGACGCGCGTGGTTCGTTAAATGCTGTTTATGAGTTCCTTCGCGGCATTGGTGTCCGGTGGTATATGCCCGGTGATCTGGGTGAGGTCGTGCCTGCCAGGAAAAATATCGAACTTGGGTGTTTTGACAAACTTGTACGGCCGGATTTTCCGTATCGCAATCTCGGCGATTACACGCCCCACTTTGACGGTGGCACTAAAGATGCCGTGCTCTGGCGCTTACGGCTGGGATTGGCTTATGGCCAGGAACTATGGGGCATCGGATGGACGGCGCACGGACTGAATTACGTACATGGCCGGGATGAAGTAAAAAAGGCGCATCCGGAATATTATGCGCTCTATGGTGGCAAGAGGATGAACGGCAGTCCATATCCGTGGTGGAAGGAAGGAGTTCCCTGCCTGTCTTCACCTGGCTTGTTCCAGGCGACCGTGAAGTATGCCCGCGATTTCTTCCGGATCTACCCTGATGATCCGCTGGTTTCCATAATGCCGGCCGATGCCTACGTAAGTTTATGCGAGTGTGAATTGTGCCGGGGTAAAAGTACGCCGGAACGCGGGTATAACGGCCAGCTTTCGGACTATGTCTGGGATTTTGTCAACCGCGTGGCGATTGAACTTTATAGAACAAATCCTGACAAGAAAGTCCTCTGCGGCGCTTATGGATCGTATGTCCTGCCGCCGACGAAGATAGCGAAACTGAGTCCAAATGTAGCGGTCTGCATTATCGAGCCGCGTTATACTTTTTACGAAGAAAAAACATATAAGAATTTTCGTGAAAACCGGAAGGAGTGGCTGAATAAATTGACCTCGGGCGACCTGTATACGTATGCCCATTATCTTTACAGCCGTCCGGGCGGCAGCTATGAAGGTGTCCCCGTTTACTTTCCGCATATCATTGCCGAAGATATGCATGCTTTGAAGGGTATATCAAAAGGTGACTACATCGAATTATCACAGGGCAAACAGTGCAACATGCATGCGCCGGGATTTAACCATCTGAATGTTTACGTGACGGCCAAAATGTACTGGAATGCCTCGCAGGACATTGAAGCGCTGCTGGATGAATACTATGAGAAATTTTACGGTCCAGCACAGAAAGAGATGAAGGCGTTTATCAGATTTTCTGAAAAGAACTGGCCGTCCATGCTGAAGCAGGCGAAACCGGTTGACGAGGCACTGAAATTACTGGCGGCTGCAAAAGAAGCGGCCGGGGATACGGTGTATGGTAAGCGCATTGATTTGCTTGTTGAGTACTGCAAGCCATTGAAACAGTTGCGTGATAGGTTGGCGCGTGGGCGGGAAAATGTTCCAGAGGCGGCTGCTTTTGAGCGGAAGAAGAGCGACATCAGTCTTGATGGCAAACTTGATGACAAGTTCTGGGAAAAAACATGGGTTTACAGCCTGAGTGAATTGGAAACGGGCAGACAGCCGGCATTGCAGACATC
Organism: Lentisphaerae bacterium RIFOXYA12_FULL_48_11; assembly: GCA_001804885.1. Taxonomy (GTDB): domain Bacteria; phylum Verrucomicrobiota; class Kiritimatiellia; order UBA8416; family YA12-FULL-48-11; genus YA12-FULL-48-11. Next base: position 5,843 of record MHBM01000129.1, on the reverse strand, counting down.
CTTTCGCACAGCCTGGGCAGATGATGCCATGTATTTTGGAATCCACTGCCAGGAACGCAGCACAAAGAACCTGAAGGTTGCCGCGACAAAGAATGGCGATACCACAATCTGGCAGGGGGACTGTGTTGAATTACTGTTTGAGACACAGGTACATTCTTACTACCAGATCGCCGTCAGTCCATCCGGCGCCGTGATCAATGCCGACAGGAAAGAGGGTGTCAATACGATCTGGTCTTCACAGGCTCAAGCGGCCGTTTTTGTAGGGGATGATTACTGGAGCGTTGAAATACGTATTCCCGTGGCGGGTGAAGACGCTGAAACGCTTGACAGGATGAATGGCGTTGCGGGACGGCGGCCGACAAAAACTTACCCTTGGTTCATCAATGTTTGCCGCCAGCGTATCAGGGACAATGGCAACGAAGTTTCCGCCTGGTCCCCGACGGGGAAAACAACGTTTCATGACTTAATGAAATTTGGTGAGCTGGTTGTCAGGTGATTGGAGAAGATTTTATGCTGAAGACAGTTTTTATTGCCTGGTTCTTGCCGTTATTTGCTGTCCATGTGATGGCTGATTACGTGGCCGAGAGAAAGGCGGCGATGACGCTGATTGTTACCGGAAAGTACCAGGAAGCCATTGCGGCATTTGTGAAAATGGCCGAGAATCAGGTTAGCGATTTTCAGAAGTCCGACGCACTTGACCAGGCCTCTCAATGTGCCATCAATCTGAAACAATATGACCAGGCCATGGATCTGGCGAAGAAGGTTCCGCTACAGTCCGTGTCCAAGACCTGTCAGATGAGAATCCTGACGGCAGAACGGAAATGGCAGAAGATCGTTGATATATTCGGGAACGAGACCATTGAAAACTGGCCCGACGAAGTGTCTGCTGCTGCCTTTCATTACAGGGGCATGGCTTTTTATAATCTGAAAGATGGGCAGAGGGCGGAAAAGGATTTGAGAAAAGCGGTAGAACTCCTGACCGGGGAGCACACCAGGGGGCTTGCCCTGATTGCGCTTGGAGATACATATCAGCATCTTTTAGAAAATGATGAGTTGGCCATTAAGTCTTATCGTCGGGCATACGGAACAGCATTTTACAAAGAGTGTCAGGCGGTCATCTCAGTTACAGGTATATTGCAGCGCCAGAAAAAGACGGATGCTGCCGTGATGGAATTGGGTAGAATCGACATGAACAAGGTACAGGCGGGGTACTGGCGTATCGCAATGTTGCAGGCTTGGGGCAGGGTTCTCAGTGGGCAGGGAAAGAAACCGGAAGCCATTGCAAAATACAAAGAAGCATTGGGTGTAGGGGATATTTCGTCAGGGCAGAAAAGCGCATTGGAACAGGCCGTCAAGGATCTTCAGGCATGTGACAAATAACTGGGATCATTGAAGTGCTTTAATCCACAGGAGGTAAGTTCATGAAACAAGTTGCTGAATCAAGTCGGCGAACATTTCTCAAGGCATCTGCCTTATCAACGCTGGCTTTCAATTTCTTTCCTGGTCGTGTAATGGGTGCGGATGGGAATACACCGCCAAGCGGAAAGATCACACTTGCCGGAATTGGTATTGGAGGCGTTGGTCACTCGCAGCTTAAGCAGTGCAAAGAAACAGGATTCGAGATTGTGGCGTTGTGCGACGTGGATGATGTATACGCGAAAAAGACATATGACATCTTTCCGCAGGCACGTAGATATCGTGATTTCCGTGAATTGCTTGCGACGGAAGGTAATAAAATAGACGCCGTTTACTGCGGCACACCGGATCACACTCATACAATCATAACGCTTGCCGCCCTGCGCGCAAAGAAACATGTCTGCTGTGTGAAGCCGTTGACGCGTACAGTGGAAGAGTTGCGCGCGGTCACAGCCGCGGCGAAGCAGGCCGGCGTTGCCACGCAGGTTACGGCCAGGCCCAATACCAGCGAAGAAGGTTGCCGTACATGTGAACTGATAGCGGCGGGAGCGATCGGAGCTGTTCGCGAAGTCCATGTCTGGTCGTATCGTCCTGTCTGGCCGCAGGGCATGCCTGGACGTCCTGTCGGCGAGGACCCTGTTCCGTCCACGCTGGACTGGAAATTGTGGATTGGGCCGGCGCCAATGCGGCCTTTCAAGAGCCAGTGGCCCGAGGGTAACCCGATTCCCGACATGCCGCCAAAGAACTGGGGCGGTCGTGCAGTTTATCATCCGTTCAATTTTCGGGGATGGTGGGATTTTGGAACAGGCTCGCTTGGTGATATGGGTTGTCACTACCTGAACACTCCTTACCGTGCGTTGAAACTCGGTTATCCTTCGTGTGTTTCAGCAACGAGTTCGAAACGATTCGATGAGTCGTTTCCTTTGTCTTCAATCGTAACATATGACTTTCCGGCGCGGGTGGGGATGCCTGAAGTACGTGTCGTGTGGTATGACGGGGGACTGCGTCCGCCGCGTCCGCGCGAGATGACCGGTGATCTACCTGACGAGGGTGTTCTTTATATCGGGGATGAAGGAAAGATGATTTTTGATAAAATTATTGATCCGTCACGCGCAGAGAAATTTACTTCAGTTCCTAAGACGCTGACACGCCGCCAGGGTGTCTGGGGCGAATGGTTGGACGCCTGCCGTGGCGGGGAACCTGCAGGCTGTTCGTTTGGCTGGGCTGGTCCCCTGACTGAGTTTGTGCTCCTAGGTGATATCGCTTTGCGGACAGGTAAACAGATCGAGTACGATGGTGCGGCCATGCGGATTACTAATGTACCTGAAGCTGATGCCTTGTTGAGGCAGGCCTATCACAACGGCTGGTCTCTTGGTTAAAACGCATGCCAAAAAAGCTTTTTCCATATGATGAAATATTTCTTAATGCAGGTGCAGTTTATATAACAACCGGGAGTAGTAGTTTCATGAACATCAATATGAGCAAGCGTTTAATTCAAAACGTCCTGGCATTTCTATTTTTCCAGGCTATTGCGGCGTGGGCTGCCGGCTCCGTAAGGCAAATCGTGTCGCTTGATGGACGCTGGGAGATAGCTGACGGAAAATCACCATCCGAAATGCCTGCATCATTCCCGCATACGGTACCTGTTCCAGGCATGGTGAATCTTGCAAAGCCTGCGTTTGTAAACGTGGATGCGTTTATCAGTCGGGAGAATCTTGTAAATAAGATCAGGGCGAAGTTGGCGCCTGAGGAATGGCTAGCCACGTACTGGAAAGGGAAGATTGACCAGGATCGTGACTATTTCTGGTACCGTAAAACTTTCCGTGCTCCGAAAGAACGGGCAGTGGCCATGTTGAAAATCAACAAGGCTCAATTTGGCACGGCTGTCTGGTTGAATGACGGCAAGCTCGGAGAGTATGCCGGATGTTTTACCGCCAGTTATTTTCCACTCGATAAAGACATTAAATGGGGGGCGGAGAATACCATTGTTATCCGTATAGGCGCGCACCCGGCCGTGTTGCCTGACACTTTTCCAACGGGATCGGATTTTGAAAAGATCAAATGGACTCCGGGCATATATGACAGTGTTTCCCTGATTTTCTGTGATAATCCTGTAATAGAATCTGTTCAGGTTGCTCCATGTATTGCAACGGGTGAAGTTGTAGTGCAGACATCAGTCAAGAATTGCGGGAACGCTCCTTTGGCAGCAACTCTAGCGCATTTGGTTAAACCCTGGAAGAGGGGCAAGCAGGTTGCGGCAGGACAGCCGGAATCAATTGCGCTTCAGCCGGGCGAAACAAAACTTTCGACGCAGAAAATAAAGATTCCGGATGTACATTTATGGTCGCCGGAGGACCCGTTCCTGTATGTTGTTGATTCATCTACCGGCGGGGATTCATTAAAAACGCGGTTCGGAATGCGGGAGTTCCGTTTTGATGCCTTCACAAAGCGGGCGTACCTGAACGGCAAAGTATATTTCCTCCGTGGTTCAAACATAACACTGCACCGCTTCTTTGAAGATCCGCTCTGTGGTGATCTTCCGTGGGATGAGAGCTGGGTCCGCAAGCTGCTGGGTGATCTGCCGAAGAAAATGCACTGGAATTATTTCAGGTTCTGTATAGGGCCAGTGCCCGACCGATGGCTTGAAATCTGTGATGAGGTCGGTTTGCTTATACAGAACGAGTTTTTTGTCTGGACCGGCGGGCCGGGCTGGTACAAAGGGTATTCCAGGACGCACG
>MHBM01000129.1:0-1662 GCA_001804885.1 Lentisphaerae bacterium RIFOXYA12_FULL_48_11 | reverse complement strand
AGGACTGGATGCGTGACAACTGGAATCATCCGAGTGTCGCTGTATGGGATGCCAACAATGAGACCAAGGATGCGATGTTCGGCGATAAAATCATACCGGCTGTCCGGAATCTTGATCTTTCGAACCGGCCATGGGAGAACAGTTACAACAAACCTGTCGGGCCGGATGATCCAGTTGAAGATCATCCATATCTCATGATAAGCGGCTATCGCAGCAAGCAGACGTTTAAAATGAGCGACTTGGAAAAGATGGATGGCAAACCAAAAGCAGGAAAATTGCCATCCGACACCAATCCTCCGCTGGTCAATGAATACGGTTGGCTATGGCTCAACCGCGACGGCTCTCCGACACTGCTGACGGAGAATGTCTATGCCCAGCTCATGGGTACGAATGTAACTGTCCGGGAGCGCCTTGACATGTATTCCTACCTGCTGGGTGCAAAGACCGAGTTCTGGCGCGCACATCGCCACTATGCTGGAATTATTCATTTCGTCTACCTTACCTGCAGTTATCCCGGCGTTTATACTGCTGATCATTTTGCTGACGTAACGAAGCTGAAGCTCGATCCGGCATTTGCCGATTACATGGGCGAGGCATTCAAGCCGCTTGGTTTGTATATCAATTTCTTCCAGCCGACGCTCAAGACCGGCAGTGTGCATGATTTCGCAGTAATGATGGTTAACGACGAGGCTCAGCCGCAGAAAGGGCAGTTGATGTTTTCTCTGGAGACAAAATCAGGAAAAGTGCTGGTTCAAACGCAGCAGGCGTTTTCAATTCCTGAGCTTGGATCGCAGGACTGTTCGATATCACTGCAGGTTCCAAAATTTGCCGGTGACTGTATCATGAAAGCCGTAGCTTGCCCGGACGGCAAGCGCAAGTCTGAATCTACGGTATGCCGGCGTCGTGTATTGCTGGCGGATTAGTTCTGTTTTTTCTCACTGAGAAAAGTTTCGCGCAGTTCATTTATTACCGAGTCGGGCATCGGTGCGACAGGGCCGAGAGGCATTGTGTTGATCAATGCCTCGGCTGTCGACTCCAGCACCTCGAGCCTGTCAAAAGCCTCCAGTACAGTGGCGCCCGTAACAAGCACTCCGTCGTTCTGGCATATTGCGCTTGGTTGGGTCATGGATATGAAATCAACAAGCTGTTCGCCGTTTCCGAAGTTTACGCCATAAGGCATGAGGGAAACTTCGCGCAGGAAAACGTAACTTTCGGGAATGGTATGCGAATCTACGGCTTTACCCACGACGCTGAATGCTGATGCATTGACCGTGAAAGCGTTAACTATGGCGCCGATCCCCGGATATTTCCGGTAAATAGTCCGGTGAGCATGACTGGCGCGGCTGGCTTTCTTTCCCCGTTCCTGGCGCCCGTTACGAATTAGAACCATATCGTCTATGTCGACAGTACTGCGATCAATCTGGTACGGTGTTATCAGGAATACGTCATCGTCAAGACGTGCTGAAAAACTGCCTTCCGTGCTGATCATGAGGCGTTGCTGGTATCCGCGTTTGACAAACAGCTCGAGCTGGCGGCGCAGATCTTTCTCCCTCGTAGTTGGTTGTTCGTGATCCATCTCCGGTAATTCTGTAAAACGTGAACGTGGCAGGGCGATTTGTTCGTCGGTCAGATATTTGGGCTCACCAAGCATGCGGCACTTAA
>MHBM01000128.1 GCA_001804885.1 Lentisphaerae bacterium RIFOXYA12_FULL_48_11 | reverse complement strand
CGGTATTGCCCTTGTTGCTTCTCTGATGGAAATGGATCTGGAAGATTTTAAGAAGCTGGAAAAGGTGAACGTTGAAGGAACGTTACTTACAATTGCTGAAGCGGGCCGCTGTTTGTGCCGGCAGGGTACGGGTGGTGATATTATTCTCGTATCGTCCAAAAATGTGTTTGCGCCGGGGGCACAGTTCGGTGCTTACAGTTCAACCAAGGCTGCCAGTCACCAGCTGGCTCGAATTGCCAGCCTGGAATATGCTCCTTTTGGAATTCGAGTAAACATGGTGTCGCCGGATGGCGTATTTGCGGATGGGAGCCGGAAGTCAGGTTTATGGGCAGAGGTTGGCCCATCACGGATGAAGGCAAGAGGGTTGGATGAGAAGGGGCTGGAAGAGTATTATCGTAACAGGAACCTTCTGAAGTCGAAGATAACGCCTGCTCATGTCGCCAATGCCGTGCTTTTCTTTGCTACGAGGCAGACTCCAACAACGGGTGCAACGATACCTGTTGATGGCGGTGTTCCTGAAGCTGCGCCACGATGATTTGTTCCTTGCGTGTAATATTCAATTAAACAGGAAGCGGGGAGAGTTATGAGCGGAAAGAAATTGTTTGCTGTTGATTTCGGGGCTTCTGGTGGAAAATGCTTTGCCGGTATTTTTGAAGGCAAATCATTTTCGATGCGTGAAGTGCACCGGTTTGCTCACGAGGGTACGTCTTTCTTTGTCCCTGAAACGAGGGGGAAAGTCACTGAGCGCAGTCACTGGGATGATATCCTTCTTTTCAGGAACATAGTGCTTGGTCTGCAGGCATACCGGCGGGATGTTTCTGACAAGCTGGATTCCATAGGGCTGGACACCTGGGGTGCTGACGGGCAGTTCATAAACCAGAACGGTGAAATGCTGGGTAAGATATACTGTTACCGTGATCACCGCCTGGACAATATGACTGATGTTGTGAAACGCAAGATTGATGCCAAACGGATGTATGAAATCACAGGTATTCATTTTCAGCCCTTTAATCTCAGTAACCAACTGCATTGGTTTGTAAAGAATCGCAGAGATCTTCTGCGCTCGGCAAAGGTTTATCTTCCTGTGCCGGCAGTGTTCAATTATTACCTCTGTGGATCAACGGCCGTTGATTCATCTTGGGCGAGTGTTACGCAACTGATGGATGCCAAGAAGAAGCAGTGGAGTCGGGAAATTCTCAAGAAGCTGGATATCCCGGCTCGAGTGATGCCGGCAATTGTAGATCCTGGGGCGGTTCTGGGTAAATTGCACAAACAGCTTGCTGATGCAGCAGGGATAAACTGTGCAAAAGTAATTGCCGCAGCTTCGCACGATACTGCCAGCGCATTCGCTGCTGCTCCTGTACGTCACGCTGACGAAGCGCTCATAATCAGTTCGGGGACATGGTCCCTGGTTGGGAAACTTATTCCTGAACCTATTACCAATGGTGCTGCGATGGCGGCAAATATGAGCAATGAGGGTGGAATTGGTAATACGCGGTTTCTCAAGAACTGTATGGGTTCCTGGCTTGTCCAGGAATTGAGGCGCATTTGGCGTATTGCCGATGGCAAGGAGATGGACTGGAGTGAGCTGGATAAGTTGACGAAGTCGGCGAGTGCCTTGACTGCGTTCATTGATCCGGATGACAAGAGTTTTTATAATCCAGCCAATATGGAGACGGCGATAAAGGATTTCTGCAGAAAAACGGGACAGACGGTTCCTGCAAACAGGGGTAGTCTTTTGAGGGTTGTTTACGAAAGTCTTGCTCTAAAATACCGCAGAATTAATGAGCAGATCTGCTCTGTGTGTGGGAATGAAACCAAGGTTGTGCATATTGTCGGAGGCGGGTCCAAGAATATAATGCTCAACCAGTTTGTTGCCGATGCGCTTGGCTTGCCGGTTGTTGCCGGACCGGAAGAAGGGACGGCGGTCGGAAACCTCATGGTTCAGGCGATGGGATTGGGAATCATAAAATCTATGAAAGAGGCCTTGCCGATCATACGGCAGGCGTTCCCTGTAAAAGACTACAAGCCGCGTGATGCCGGGCCGTGGGACAAGGCCTACGAACAGTTCCGTAAGATTGCAAAGTAACAAACGGCCGGATTTTCCTGTCAGATTACAGGTGGCGCCGTGTGGACGGCGCCACCTGTTTTTTTAACCTTTGAGGCCATCCAGCTTGAGATCAAGTTTCTCGTCCGATTTGACAAACTCATCCCATGTAATCAACTTTTTCTGGTAGGCAGCTGTACGGCCCATTATGGCGATCATATTGCTTTGTACGCTTGGTTCGACTGTCGTGTTGCTGATCTCACCGCTGGTTACCTGTTTATGGAATGTGGCAATATTGGCTACAGCACCGTCCTGATAGATGCCGCTGGTTGCTCCTCCTGCGTAGAAATTCTTACCCAGGACCATGACCTTGCCGCCATATTTTGTTTCCAACCTGCCCAGAGAGCCCATAACGTTTACAACAATTCCCTTGTCGTGTTCGCCGGCACCGTCGTTGTATTGCTTGGAGTTGAAAAGGACTGGCACGCCGTCGCCATACTGGTAGACAAGTCCGAAATGGTCATTACAGTCACCTGCTTCGAGGCGTACTTTGCGGCCTCCTGAACCGATAACGTGCATGGGAGGTTTCTGGAATACCCAGTTCATGACATCCAGGGTGTGTATGTTCTGTTCGACGATGATGTCGCCAGACAGTGCTATTTCGAATACCCAGTTGCGGAGACGAGATTCGGGCGTTCCTGGTGGTGCCTGTATGCCGAGGGCGCCACACTGGTAGCATGTTTCGGCGAAGGTGAAGTTTCCAATGGCGCCTTCGTGTACACGCTTGATCGCTTCCTGGTAAAAGGCTGTTGCACGGGTCTGGAAATCGATCAGGAACGCAAGCTTCTTTTCGCCGGCCTTCTTTCCTGATTCACTGATTGTACGGCAGCCAGGTACGTCGACAGCTATAGGTTTTGCGAGATACACATGCTTCCCTGCATCAACTGCGGCAGCTGCCTGTTCAGGGTGGAAACACGGTGGAGATATGATTGCCACGGCGTCGAGTTTACATTCGAGCAGTTTCTTGTAGCCGTTAAGGCCAGTAAACCTTTTCGAAGGATCAATGTTATATTTCTGGCCAAACGCATCGACGCGGTCCTGGAAATAGTCGGCTGCGGCAACTATTTCGTAGCCACCGTTCTGTTTGAATAGGTTGGTTATCCAGGAACCTCTTCCGCCGCATCCTATGAGGCCAAGGGAGATTTTTGTGTTTGCATCTGCTCCGCGAACCAGCTGTGGTGCCATGATCAGAGTTGACAGGGCTGCGGCAGAACTACAAATAAAGCTACGTCTTGAGCAGTTTATGGAATTTCGGAATATGGGCGGGTTGTTGTTACTGTTCATCTAGATGCCTCCTTGTCTATTTACCAGGATTTATAATGTCCAAATACTAGTTTTTATTCTTTCGACTGTCTTGGCAGAAATTGTCTTATTCTGGTATGATTTCGGCATCGGTATAAAGTAATTCAGGATGGGCAGGTATTGTATGGCAAAAGCGGGTAAAAGCATGGTTGCGGATCAATTGAAAATACAGAAGAAGTTTTTTAATGCACTAGGTGATACGGGAATGGTTTATCGGCTGTTCGAGTTTCTCCCAGATTCATATTTTTTTATAAAGGATTCACAGGGCAGGATAATTGCCGGGAATCAAAATTTTATCAAGCGAATGGGTGGCAAGGAATTGAAGGATATTGTTGGTAAGACGGGGTTTGATCTTTGTCCCGAGGAACTTGCCAGGAGATACGAGGCCGATGACAGGCAGGTGATGCAGACAGGCAGGGAATTGATAAACAGAGTTGAGTTGAATCAGAACAGCGATGGTTCAGTGGATTGGCTTGTAACGAGTAAATTGCCCTTATATGGCAAACATGGGAAAGTTGTTGGAATTGCCGGGGTTGCCAGGGATATGCGGAAGGCGGATGTTTATTTCCGCCCTTATGATAAGCTGGCTCCTGTTATTCAACTGATCACCAGAGATTATCACCAGAACATACATGTTGATGAACTGGCAGCAATGGTGCACATGTCGTTAAGTCAGTTCGAGCGCAAGTTCAGGAAAGTGTTCAGGATGTCGCCACGCCAGTACATTATGAATACCAGGATAAATAATGCCTGTGTCAAGATGAGTGATAACAGTCGAAGCCTGTCGGAAATAGCACTGGAGGTTGGGTTTTACGATCATAGTGCTTTTACAAAACAGTTTGTCCATTATATGGGCATGACACCCAAAGCCTATCGCAAGAAAGTAATGTCTTCTTTGGAGTAACTGCGGATTCAAGGCTGGTGGCCGGGAGCAACTACATTATTGAACAACTGCAGCATTTTGCCGATGGTTGTTTCTATATTAAAATCAGTTATTATTCGATTACGGGCGTTTTCTCCTATGATCAGCCTTTTTTCCCTGTTGTCAGCGAGATCCGTGATGGCTTTTGCCAGTGCTGAAGGATCACATGGGGGTACGACCAGGCCGCTTTCATTGTTGATGACCAGTTCGGGCAATCCTCCAACACTTGTAACGATAGGGGGCTTTCCGAGCGCCATAGCTTCAATGACGGACCGTGGCAGGCCTTCTCGGCTGGTGGATGGCATGACAAAGATATCACATGCGGCCGCAATGGCCGGAGCATCGTTTCTAATTCCGGTAAAATGTATCCTGGAGCGGACATAAGGGTGTGATGCCAATTCCAGTATTTTCTGATCCTGAACATTGCCAACGAGCAGGAAGTGGAAATTGTGTTTTTTTGGAAGGTGATGGATGGCTTCGATCAGCACATCAACACCTTTTACGGGGCGCATATTACCTGTAAAGCATATGGTAAATGCATTATCCGGGATGTCGAACTCTGACAACTTCGGATGTTTCATTTCTGAATACCATGCGGGGTCATGCCCCTTGTATATTTTTACCAATCTTGATTCAGGAATTTTGAGGGATATGAGGTATTGTCTGACTGCTTCTGAAACACAGATTATTCTGCTGATTCCGGGGTTCAGGTATGTCAGCCATGATGCAGGATCAAGCCGGTTCAAGTGGCCGACCGTTCCGCGATATGCGACATTTTTTACGTTAAGGCCAATGGAAGCGATAAGGGCAACAGACAGGCATTTATTCAGGGTTGTGTAGATGATATCATAGTTGGTGTACTTAAGTTTTTTTCGCAGGTTCCATATGGCCGTTAAGTCAAGGCGGTGCCGGATTGGCATTTCGGTTACAGCTATTCCTGCATCAAGGAGTGTTTTCCGTTCTTTGGCGGTCCTGTCACAGGTTACCTCTATTTTAATGCCGGCACTGGCGAGGCCGAGATAGATGGCAACTTCAGAACGGTCATTGAAGGGATTAATAACCAGCAAATTCATTTTTTTGATTCTTTTCTGGTTGCGCGATCTACCTTGCTGTTATTGCTCCTGCTTGCCAGCTTTGTATTTATGACTTTAGTTTCCTTGTCATTTAATACAAGTCTGAAATAGTCACTCTTGTAGCCCTTGTGTTCTGATTTTAAGATTTTGAATCGGCATTCAGGCAGGACTTCCAGCCATTTCTTCAGCTCTTTTGTTTTAATAATTACTGCTGCCGGAGCGTCACCTTCGAGTAGAAATGCCGCCAGTTTATCCGGAGAAGGAACGATGTCTATCCGGGATTTAAGATAAAAAATAAAAGCACCGATATATTTTTCTTCATTGCCCGCAAAGGCAATCCTGGTCCCGCGTTCTTTCTCGTAACGGACAACTCGTATAAATGGTTTAAAGGTGTGCTGATAATCGCATGCCGGCAATACGGCCTCTATGTTGAGAACGAGGAGGACGGTTGCGATGGCAGGAAAGGTCAGCCATGTTCGGGCGTATAAACCGCCGATATATCTTGTCCACAATTCGCGTGCTGAGACAATGAAGAGAGAGAGAGATGTAAAGGCCATAATCAAGCCGGCGTATAAAGCCTGTGTACCGGTGATCTTCAAAATGTTTACGCCGTTGAAATATCTGTCATAAAAGGAGTGAGGTGCTGCAAATAAGAAGATGTAGACTATAGGGATAAGCAGGCAGATGAAAGAAACAATGCCTGTGGTTATTGCGATGGCCCAGTTTCCGTAACGGGAGTTCAAGTCGGTCATTATATTCTCACTCCAGATGGCGGTCATAAGGAAGATAATGGGTAGCGCGGGGAGCATGTAACAATCGGCTTTTGCTGTTGAAGCGTGCAGGATAATCAACATGCCGGCAAGTATGATCCGGAGAAAAATGTGAAGTGGGCTGTCCAGGCCGCGTCTGCTTCTGAACCAGTAAAGCATTGCGAATGGTACAAGAAGGGTCCAGGGAAGCAGAGAAACCGGCAGTGATTTAAGGTAATAGTAAATTGGTTCCTTGTGAACGAAATAAGGATCCATGGGCAAGCTCATGTTGCTGAATGTAAAGAAGCGACCTAACTGATTTGTCCAGAACACGGTCTTAATAAATTCGGTTCCGCCTGTTTTCCAAAGCGCAAAGATCCATGGTGCCAGCAAGGCAGTGAAGATTGTGATAAAGAGACAAGCGAGTCCAAGAAACAATTTCCAGCGTTTATTATAAATAAGGAAAATGGTGACAGATGCCCAGATAAAGCCGGGGCCAAGCAGGCCCTTGGCATAGAATGACAACGCTGAAATGAAAAGGAAGCACGCATATTTCAATGTTTTGAAGTTTTGTGCATTATAAGCCTCCCAGAAAATATAGAGTGAGAATAGCGTCGTGAAAGTAAGCGCGGTATCGGTAAGAACAATCTTGGAGTATTCGAGGAATTGAATGGATGTGCTGCACATGAATATCGCTGCAAAAGCGGATCTTTCTTTGCCAAGCCTTCTGCCGAACAGGTATATGATGATCATTGTGCCGAAGCCGAACATGGCTGCCGGCAATCTGACCAATCCTTCATTCACACGGCCAAACAGGTTGCAAAATGCCAGGGATGTCCAGTGAAGAAGGGGTGGCTTTTCCAGGTAGTTTTGCCCATTAAACATCGGAGTGACCCAGGTGCCTGTCCTGTACATTTCCGCTATCATTGCCCCCTCTCTGGTGTCATTTGATGACCAGAGTGAATGGTCGAACAGACCGAATGCAAAGAAAACAACCAGGAGGATAAAAAAAGACAGGCGTTCCCATTTTGAAAGACTTTCTCCGGAATCCTCTTCTTTCAGGATGTAATTGTCTGTTTCTGTCATAACTTGCTGATAGTATTGTTAATAAGGGGCAGGTTCAAACCTGATTTTGAATTGATTTGTGTGTTCAGAGGCTTTCATTCTGAGTAGACGTGGGAAAAAGAAAAATATGTAAAGAACAACGACCCGTATTTCTGTAAGAAATTTGAATTAGCGCCTTGAGGGAATACCTGTAATATGGGAAAAGAATGTTCCATGTTTAATCTGTATACAAAACGTGATTTGGAGGGATGGGCTTATCTATGCCTTGTGGGGGCAGCTTTCAGCTGTGGATTCTCGCCAGTGGTGGCGGGACGAACTTTTCTGGGCATTTCTACGGTTCTGTTGCTTGTCCATGCTGTTAAATCCAAGAGGTTTTTTTGCATGCCATGGACTGGCTGGCTATGGCTGGCATTCATTGCAGTTGCTGTCTTTGCCACGGCCGTTGGTGCCAGTCCGAGTCGCGGTTTCGGGAATATGCCGAAGTTATTCTGGTTCGTTGGCATTCCATTGTGTGCGACCCTGGTGACTACTTCCTGCCGGTTGTCGGATATTCTACGTGCGTATGCCGTTGGGGCTGGTGTTGCGTCACTTCGGGTGATCATCTTCAATCCTTTCCATGCATTGCGTGATGTAAAAAGTGGTTTTATGCCGGACTTTATGACTGCTTTTGTGAATCTTGGATCGATGGACTATGCGCAGATATTCATGCTGGGTATTGTGATCACTCTTGGTTTTATTTTTTTATACAGGAGGGAAAACAAATCGGCCATCTTGTGGTGGCTTTTGTTATTGCTTCTGACGACAGGACTCCTGGTGATGTTCAAGCGCGGATCATGGGTGTGTGCCTGCGTGGTAGTGACATTGTTCGTAGCCTTTAAGACAAACTGGAAATACCTTTTGATACTGGCGATTGTTGTTATTTCCACAGTAGCTTTGCCGCCGGTCAGGGCCAGGATTGCTGCAGTTAAAGAAGAATGGAATGTTGACAAGGGTGGGCGAATGACGATGTGGTTTAAAATTGCGCCGGCCCTGAGGAAACAGTATCCGCTGGGTATCGGATACCAGGTGCTTACCAATGAGATGATGAAGAAGATCTACCGTGGTGTTGAGCCTGATCGTAAACATCTACATTCCAATATTGTCCAGGTCCTTGTGGACACGGGATGGCTTGGTTTAATTATTTATCTTTTATGGATGGGTAAGGCTTTGGTGGATGGCGGAATGCTGATCCGAGAGGCAAGGGGCCTTACCGGTTGTTATGAAATGTTTCCCATGGTGCTTTTTCTCCTCTTGATCGCACTTTTGTTGAATGGCTTGGTTGAATATAACTTCGGACGTGCTCCGATTGTTCCTGCCTATGGTCTGATTGTTGGTTGTATTGCAGGGGGGCGGCGTTTTCTTTCGTCCCAATCTCCGTTATGAAGCATTCTTCTTAAAACCAAGTCTTGCGATACGTACACCCTGAGAGAGGAAAAGGGTTTCAAATTCAGTACGTTCATGTTCTTCAGGTTCGAGGTGGGGAATTTCCGTAAATCTAGGGTCCTTGTCGAATAATTTACGGATCCATTCAGAATACTCGATGTGGTCGGTTGCCATGTATATGTGCCCTTCCGGAATGATTACCTTGAAGAGAGAATCCATGAATTCCTTAGAGAAAAGGCGTCGTCCGTGATGTCGTCGTTTGGGCCAAGGATCAGGGAAGAAAATATACAGCGTGGAAACAGAAGATTCAGGTAGAAGTTTTTCAAAGGCATAGGCGGCATCAATCTTAATAAGTCGCACATTAGTAAGGCCGGCAAGGGTAATTTTCTTGTCGGTTTTCTTGAGACGTTTAAGCAGTTTGTCGATTCCCAGGAAATTTATCGTTGGGTGTGAAGAGGCCCTTGCTGTCAGGAATCGGCCCTTTCCGCAGCCTATCTCAATTTCCAGGGGGAATCTGGAAGGGAACAGCTTTTCAAAAGAAAGAAGCTCGGTCCAGCTCTCGGGCGAGAATATTGCGGAACTGGTTGCCTGCATTAACCCCTGCCGAAGAGTCGGGCGAAGAATCCGACACTTTTTCCGGAACTGTCCATGCTGGATTCGATGAAATCGAGGGCGAAAACCTGGAACTTATTGGCTCCCATGTTTTCCTTGTATTTTCGTGCCGCGATAAACAAGCCCTCTTTGCCAGCCTCAATCAGCTTATTCTTATGGCCAACGTCACTTGTGCGTTTTTCTGCGAGGGAAGTGAGCAAGGGCAGAAATGTTCTAACGAGATTATTTTTTGCATTCCAGTCTCCTTTTCTGGTGGCGAGAATGTCGCGTTCGAGAGTCTTGATCTGTGCAGCCTTGCTGGATTGTCCTCCGTTGTTTCCCATATTCAGGGGGATCTTCATGCTTTCACCATCCTTCTTTCCTGTGTAAAAACTTTAATTTTTAAACCACACATCAATCTGTAAATGGCTATAACCATCGCTGGAATCGAGCGGTCCGATACCCAGAGAACTTGGGGTGACTATTTAACATACAAGGTATTAGCAATCAAGAGATGATTGCCCATTTTCGTTGCTCGACAATGACTGAATAACTGATTAAATTCCATGCTGAGGCTTTAAGGGATCCGAAAATATTCTTTGGAAACAGTATTTGGCTTGAATCGTATGAGTTTTGACAGACGAGAGAAGATAGAGAAATACATTACAACCTTGATACAGAGTCCTGACGGCTACAAGGGGTCGAGGGTTACGATGTTGTTTCTGTGGTTTTTGGGGCAGTTGTCACGCTTATACAGGGCTGTCGTCCAGTTTCGTCATTTTTTATATGCCAAGGGCATCTTCCGGCATCATACTCTCGGATGTCAGGTGATCAGCGTAGGTAACCTTACTGTAGGTGGTACTGGTAAAACGCCGGTTGTTGAAATCTTTGCCAGGGAATTGCAGAAGGCCGGACGGAAGGTTGCCATCCTGAGCCGGGGCTACAAAAAAGAGGAGCTTTCTTTCTGGGAAAAGTTTTTGAAGAGGTTCTCCATGGGTGGATTGGCAGAACCGCCAAGGGTTGTGTCTGATGGAACTAAACTTCTTCTCGATTCTGCAATGAGCGGCGATGAGCCATACATGCTTGCCTCAAATCTTCCGAACGTATGTGTACTTGTCGACAAGAACAGGGTCAAGAGCGGGCGGTATGCCATAAACAAGATGGGTTGTGATACTTTGATTCTTGATGATGGATTTCAGTATCTTTCGTTAAAGCACCGTGTGGAGATTGTACTTGTGGATAAAACCAATCCGTTTGGTAACGAGAAGGTGCTGCCGAGAGGTGTACTCAGGGAACCGATTAAAAACATAAAACGGGCGGACTTCATATTCATAACCAAATCGGATGGGCAGGGGATAGATGAGCTGCGCAATCGGCTGACTCAGTTGAACAAGCGAGCGGATATTATCGAGTGTCGCCATTGTGCGCGGCATTTGCAGAATGTATTTACGGCGGAAAAAAAGCCCTTGGAATTTCTTAACGGCCTTAAAGTCTCGGTGGTTTCTGGAATAGCGGTGCCTGGTGGATTTGAGTCCGAACTGGAAAAGAAGGGTGCGGCCATTGTTGATCGGAACAGGTTTGCGGACCACCATAGGTATAGCGAGCAGGAAATCATCGATATAGTAAACACGAGCATAAAATTGAAAGCCGATGCGATCATTACAACAGAAAAAGATGCGGTGCGATTTCCCAGGCTTTTCAGGTGTGATGTGCCTGTATATTTTCTGCGTGTTGATATAGAAATACTCAGCGGTTCAGAAGATTTCCACAAATGGATATCGCGTATATGTTTCAAGGAGTAACCTTTGTGGCATCAGATGACGTTCCCGGGGGGATTTATTAACAATGCCTGAAAATGTTCTGATTTGCGGTGCGAATTGGTTGGGCGATTGCGTTATGAGCATGCCAGCAATTCAATCGTTCAAGAGGACTCATCCATCATGCAGGGTTACCATGCTTTCGAAATCCAAGCTTTGTTCTTTGTGGAGTATGCATCCATGTGTTGATGCTGCCATTGCGCTTCCAGACGGGGTCTTCGGTACTCTAAAGGCTTCCGGGATGGCCAGGGAATGTGAGTTTGACGAGGCCTATGTTCTTCCAAATTCTTTTCGGTCAGCTTTTATTCCATTCTTTGCCGGCGTTCCGAGGCGCGTTGGTATGGTTGGGCACCAGAGGCAATGGATGCTTACAGATATAGCACACGTACTCAGGCGACAGGACAGGGAGCATCAGGCCTGGGAATACATGGATATAATGGGTCTTTCAAAGGACTGTACTAATATTGATTATCCCGGGCTTGTTGTTCCTGAGGAAAAGGTCCGTGAGGCGCATGCGACTCTCGATCAGATGAAATGGAAGA
>MHBM01000127.1:6616-11526 GCA_001804885.1 Lentisphaerae bacterium RIFOXYA12_FULL_48_11 | reverse complement strand
ATGGCCATCGAAGAATCAGGCGAAATTGCACGAACAAGCGAAATTGCCGTTCCGCTGACTGCAAAACAAACAGGAATTAGAGCAACCCCCACAAAAAAAGTCAAAATTCTCATGATTATGACAACGGCGCCATCCTTACGCCCATGAAAGAGTTTTCTATTTGCACTCCTTCACCAAGTGTTGAAGATACGATTATAAATAGAATTAGAGAAACGAAAAAACGAAATTGATATCGTTTCTAATAAGAGCCTTCTCATGGAAGGCTCTTATATTGTCGTCTAATTATACCAGAAAACTGAAAAATAGGGTTGACCCGGCAACTTTCGGCACTATTATTACAAAGCCTTTGAATAGTAGAAGAAAGTTAAGGAGTTATTTATAACATGCCCAACATTAAGAGCGCGGCGAAAAGAGCTAAAACTTCCGAACAAAACCGGATTGTAAACATGGGGGTAATGACCTTGGTATCCACCCTCCGTAATGACCTTTACAGCGCCATTTCGGCCGGCGATAAGACAAAGAGCCAGGAATTGTTCCGGAAATATTTTTCCACTGTTGACAAGGCAGCGAAAAAAGGAGTTATCCGGAAAACAGCAGCTGACCGTCGCAAGTCAAGGGCAGCCGCCAGAATGGCATCCCTAAAGTAAAGTTCCCCGCGGCAAAGCTCGGGGAATCCTGGCGAAGACCAATAGCTCCCGTTTTTCTAACGCAGCGACTTCCTGCATCCCGTTCTGTCTTCCAGGGCGGGAATCTCACCAGTATTCCACTACGGCTTCGACTATCCTGTGCGCCAGATCCTTTGAAGCTTTCGGAAGCGCCAGACGTTTACCCGCAGCCAGGTCTCCCCCCGGAAAGAAAGTTGTTTCTCCGGCAACCTGCTTCTTTGAAAGAATCTGATTTGTTTTTGCCTTCTTGAAAATTACATCAGCATAGAGATAAAGCCGGTACTCCTTGGCCGTCTTTCTGCTGTCCTGCTCAAAACCGAGAGGTTCGAAAGTAATTTTGACAAGCGTCACATCCAGGAGAGTATCGGCAAAATCCATTCCAACGACCTCAAGAGAGCCATCCATCTGCAACTCCTGTATCGCCGCCTTGGTGGCTTCAGTCTCAACCATCGGTTCACCAGTCTTATTGATGAAAGTTGGAACGTAGACCGTCTTGAGATTTGATGGAAGAGTGTTTCCCAGCTTATACCCAACACAACCTGTTAACGTAACACCCAGAGCCACCAGCAGACCAGCCATAGAACAGCGAATCAGTCCAGAAAATATATTCTTCATTTGTTTTTCTCCAGTTCCCTTTTCAGGGTTTCAATACGCATGCTGATATCCCCCGCCAGCCGGGATGACGGGAACTTTCTCACGAAATCCTCATATGCAATTACTGCGGCCTTTTTCCTGCCTGTTTTGTCATAAAATTCAGCCCTCTCTAAATACATATTTGCCAGTCGATCGTCAAGTTCGTCACGATATTTAAGGGCAAGTTCAAGATCGGCATATTTTGGATAATCGGCAATGAAACCCGCAAGAGCCGAGAGCGCCTGGCGGCAACTGATCTCATCACGAATACTTTCATTGGCCATCAGGTAATAACAATATGCCCTGCGAAAACTGGCATCAGCAGCCCTGTCGCTGTCAGGATACCTGTACCTTACTGCATCAAAAGCCCGGATAGCCTCTAGATAATCCCCCATGTCTTCACTGATCAAACCAATATTATACTGGGCCTCTATGGAATTCTTCCAGTTCGGCGCATTCTTGACAATCATCTCAAAAAGAGGCAGAGCCTGCTCCTGAATCTTGAAGCCGGGCATAAAAAGAAACTTCATCCGCCTGGCCGTCATAAGATAATTGGCGATCCTGAACTGTTTATCCAGAGCCTCTTCATAGGAAAACTGACCGGAGAAGTTGTCAATCAGGTACTGAAACTCGTCAAAAGCATCCCTGTAATCATTCCTGTCATATAAAATCCTCGCATAAGCCAGCTGTGCCTTTGACGCTTCGGGAGATGTATGCCATTTATGAACAAGAGCGGAATACTGCTTCATGGCCGCCTTCTGTTTTCCTTCAGCAAGCAGTTTATCTGCAAACTCAATCTGGCTGGCCGCTGTTTCTTTGGACGGTCTATGAAAGAAACTTGGCGTCTTCCTCTTCTTCTCATCAGTATCCGGCAGTTTATTCGGATTCCTGAAATCAGTATCGTACTGCGCAAAAGCCGCAGACTGAAACAGCATTACTGCGAACATGACACATGCAGACAGGCAGATAGATACCTTTTTATACATAGGTGAGTAAACTATAGGTGCACATATCTATGGTCAAGTCTTGATTCCAAGGAGGATTATAGCTATTTTAAGAACGTATTTGTCTCAATCGAAAATTCCAGGAGGATTGTTTAAATATGAAAAAGAAAGTATTGATACCCACCAAGCTGGATAAAATAGCAAAAGAGCTTCTTGCCAGCAACGGCGACTACGAAGTCGTTCAGGATGATTCTGCCGACATCCTCGAACTTTCAAAGAAAAACCCCGACGCCTACGCCCTGATCGTTAGAAGCGAAAAGGTCACACCCGAAGTCATAGACTCCATTCCCAAGCTGAAAGTGGTTATCCGGGCCGGGGCAGGATTCAACACCATTGACACTAAATACGCCCGAAAAAAGGGCATAGATGTGATGAACACGCCAGGTGCCAACTCAAACGGTGTCGCCGAGGAAGTAATTGCCCTCATGCTCGCCGATGCCAGGCATCTAATAGCAGCAGACGCATCAACACGCAGGGGCGAATGGGAAAAGAAGGCATTCATGGGCAAAGAGCTGGCAGGCAAAACGGTCGGCATCGTAGGTCTTGGCAATATCGGCCGCTTGGTTGCAAAGAGACTTTCGGGTTTCGAATGTACAATGATCGGCTATGACCCCGTCATTTCCGCCGAAAGGGCAAAGGAAATGACCGTCAAACTGATGGATCTGGAAACACTGTTTTCCCAGTCCGACTACGTCTCGCTTCATATTCCTGAAAACGAACAAACAAAGGGACTCATTGGCACAAAACTCCTCTCTCTCATGAAAAAGGGAGCCACCATTGTTAATTGTGCCCGGTCCGGAATTATTGACGAGGCAGCTCTCCGCGCAATCAAACAGGAAAAGAAACTGCGCTTCCTTAACGATGTTTATCCCAAGGATGCGGAAGGCAAGAAAAGCGTTGAGGATATTGCCGACATAATGGTTCCCCACCTCGGCGCAAGCACAACTGAAGCCAACTGGAATGCTGCCAAACGTTCAGCCGAACAGCTTATCGACTTCGACAGCAAGGGCATCACAAGTTACATAGTCAACCGCGACATTCCGGAAGGACTCGACAGGGCATACTGCGACCTTGCAAATACGCTCGCAAGACTCTGCCGGTGCCTCATCGGCAAAACGACTTCGCTCAAGCTTGTAGAGACAAGCATTTACGGCGAACTCGAACCGTTCAGCAAATGGCTGCTCGTCCCGGTCGTGGCCGGCATCTGGGAAGATTTTGACCGCTCGATGGACCCCAAGGCTGCATTAGCATACCTTGAAGGACGCGGAATTGATTATGTCAACCGCAAGGTGGATCCGGGCAAGGGCTACGAGGCATCGATTACTATCGACCTCACCAGTCAGATCGACTCCGATAACCTGCGCCAGATAAGCATCAGGGGAACTGTCGCGGAAGGCAACAAGATGGTCTCGCGCATCAACGAGTTCGACAAACTCTATTTTGAACCGACAGGAAACACCGTATTCTTCCTTTACAAGGATAGGCCTGGCGTCATTGGAACAATTGGCGCAAAGCTTGCAGGTGGAAAAATCAACATCGAAGATATGCGTAATCCGCACGACGCCAAGACCAACCGTTCGCTCGCTATTCTGAAGGTAAACCAGCCGGTTCCCGAAGAACTGATGAACGAAATCAGCAAGGAAATAAAGGCAATTTCAGCTTTCAGCATCAAGTTGTAAAACGGAGCTGGTTCAGGCAGAATGACAAAATCGCCGCCGCTGGAAGTTCCCAGCGGCAATCCGCCAAGAAAGGCGGGATCAGCAGAACTCCACCGTCTTGTCCGCCGTAGTCCGTCTACTGACGAAGGCGGAAGCCTAGCCTCTTCTTTACCATGCTATATCGATTCTACCGCGCCATCTTGGCCCGCCGAAGTAAAGCCCCACCGACCCGGGGCCGGATCTTTCAGGGCAAGCAACATAACCTGATGTAGTGCGGCACTGTGTGCTGCAACCGCCGCACACCAGTCTCCGTCTAAAGACTGCGCCGTGGCAAGCAGTGCGGCGCTACAGTTCTTCCCGGCCTCTGCTTCAGGTCAGCATCTGCGCGAAGGCGGCTACTCCCGTGTGCCAAGGTACTGGGCATTTTGGCGAAGGCGAGCGAGAACAAAAGCATGATTTCAGCGTTCGTCGTCGGTTTATTCTCCGAACACTTTTTGCCCGGCAGTCTCAAATTGGAATTCTAAAATTTCCACTCCTACTCTCCGTCAGGGAAGAGCATCGCAGAACTGAACTCCTCCAGAAAGCCAGGATCCTTGGAAAGATCAACATGCCTTGTTGCCTTGGTTATCCTCGCGGCGTACTCCTCCTCTTCGACAGAAAGAAGCACCAGTTTTGCGCCAAAAGAAGCCGTATTTCCCATGAATCGGATTCGCTCGCATGGTACAGGCGGTAACATACCTATCCGCCTTGCATTGTTGCGCCTTATGAAATTTCCAAAGGCACCGGCGAGCAAAATTGCGCCCAGGTCTTTCACTTCAAGCTTTTCCATTTTCAACAGAATGTTGATACCGGTTCGTATTGCACCATTGGCAAGCTGAAGCTCTCGGATATCCTTTTGATAGAGATATATAGGCTTGCCCGTGGCACTGTCCCCCTGATTCACGAGCAGG
>MHBM01000127.1:0-6427 GCA_001804885.1 Lentisphaerae bacterium RIFOXYA12_FULL_48_11 | reverse complement strand
TGTATATCATCATTCACGACAACCACCTTTTCAATGGCGCCGGAAGTTCCACGCATACCATTCACAATACGCGCTCCTTCAAAAGCAGGCCCGGCCGCAACAGAAGTGGCAGTCAACCGACCCCCGTTATTGAGAACTATCTCCCCGTTCGTACCGACATCCACAAACAATGTGGGCTCCTGAGTACGGTCAAGCTGGGTGGCAATTATCCCCGCAACCGTATCACCACCAACGAAACCGCCAATCTGAGAAAAAATGTGAACATCTCCGTCGGGATTAATATGAATCCCGAGTTCTGAGACTCTTTTCTTCAATGGATCATTGAATGCGGCATGGAACGGAAGCTCACCCAAACCCTCTGGATTAATGCCACAAAGAATCTCCTGCATCGCCGTATTCCCGGCAAACACAACCTCATAGACATTATCACGACTCACCCCTGCATCTTTCAGCAACCTGCCGACAAGCGCATTCACAGCCTTGATAACAGAGCCTTGAAGCTGTACCAGCCCGTCTTTCTCATCACGGCACTTCTTAACACGCGAAATCACGTCATCGCCGTAAGATGTTTGAGGATTAACCATGCTGGCAACGGCCAGATCCGCGCCCGTCACGAGATCAATAAGTGTTCCCACTATTGTGGTGGTCCCGACATCAAACGCAATCCCACAGCACCTATTCTCCGTGTTCCCTGTCTCTGCATTAATAGCCCGATTATCAATGGTTACAGTCGTAACACCCTGCCGGGCATCAAACTTCTTAATAGTTCTCGACCGAAGCACAACCTTGCCACCAACGTCGTGTGATAAAATTTTCTGGGCAGTCTGGAAAAGAGAGGTGTCAGGAATCTCAACCCGCAAATCTTCGCGAATCCTGCATTGACACGCAAGCCTGTACCCCTGGGTCAGCATATCTGCGGAAATCACAGATCTTTCCTGGTCCGACGCAGGACAGTTTCCCGAAATCACTCGCACCAGACATTTGCCGCATTTCGCCGCACCACCACAAGGGGTTTGAATAATGTAACCAGCTTCACCGGCAGCCTCAAGGAGCACCGTGCCTTCCAATACAAACACGCTACGACCTGATGGTGCAAAAGTTACACGCATTTCTTTACTCATAACACCCCTAGAAATTCGTCGGCATGATCAACCAGGCGGCAGCCGCACTTCTTTAGACGTTCCCGGGCCTGATGCCCTCCGGCCAGAAGCACGCACCGACAGTCAAGCGCACAGGCAACCTCATAATCGTGGTCAGTATCGCCTATAAACAGGACATGGCTGGCCGGAATGCCAGTATCCGCAAGAAATCTCTTGCCCAGCGCCACTTTCGAACTGCCATAAAGATCTGAATGACCATAAATGTTCTTAAAATATTTTTCAATACCACGGGAAGACAGCATATTCTTAAGGATTGAAAGTTCTGAGGCAGAGAGAACCGACATTGCCTTCCCAAGATGTACAAAGTAATCAAGCACATCCTGAATTCCCTTGCGCAACCCCACATTAACTGCCTCAACCTTGTAGATTCCATGAAATTCCTGTGATACCGCGTCCCAGTCTTCCACGTTCAGATCAAATCCAAGCCTGACATAACAGTCCCTGACGGGAAAACCAAAGATTTCACGGTATTCTTCTATGGTAAGAATTGGCAGATTTCTCCTGTGCAACATCTGGTTAATGGTTGCAAGACACGCAGCGGTATCATCGAGCAATGTACCATTCCAATCCCATATTATATGATGTATTCCGTTTTCTTTCATAAATCCTAAATTTCATAATATCATTCACGGCGACCAAGGAAAATGTTAATTCTTGGAGATTACATAGTATTACAGTATAGGTTCTAATTTGTACCAGCAATGAAACGTTCTCTCTATGGATAGTTCGGCAGCAATATGCAATATTTCATGGTAAGAAATTCATAAGGGAAAAAGCCGCCAATGAACGCAGACAGGCATAGATACAAAACCCTTCCATTGTATATCCAACCGACGTTTATAGGCGTACATCTGCGGTCTCAGACCCCTCTTCCGTTACAACCAATGGCCGTTTTCAGGATACAACAGCAATGACAAATACAGGCGACAAACAGAATGCCGGCAAAATCGCGGCTTTTGATGCCCTGGTATCCGAATACGAAGGGGTTCTGTTGCGCTATGTAACCCGCATTGTCATGCGCCACGATGCGGCACAGGACATTGTACAGGACTCCTTTATCAAACTTTTCAATAATTGGGAGGGTGAACTACACCCTTCACCCGAAATATCCAGCTGGCTGTACCGAGTGGCACACAACTGCGCAGTCGATCACCTGAGGAAGGAAACAAGGCGCAACCTGCTCCATCACCGCCAGGCAGAGGAACGTGACGAATTTACGCCACCCAACCGCGGTGAAGATTTCCGGCTTAACGAGTCGGCCGAAAAAGCCGCAGCTGCTCTGCATAAACTCAGCCTGCGTGACCAGCAGCTCATAATTCTTAAGATCTACGAGGAAAAATCATACAAGGAAATCAGCGAAATCACCGGACTGTCAGTCAGTAACGTAGGATACATACTCCATTTTGCATTGAAGAAACTCGCAGAGGAACTCAAAAAGTCGAGCGCGATATGAAGAATCGCAAAAAGAAAGAAACAAAAGTTTTGAAGTCTAAATGCAGATCAATATTACCGCTGCTATTTGATTATGCATGCAGAACCTGCGAACTGAGCAAAACTCAGCACGAACTGGCACGAGAACATCTAAAAAGCTGCCCGGAATGTTCAATAGCCGCAAAAAACATGCAATCAGTGGTTGGCATCCTGCGTCAAGCCTCAAACACCGCCCCTGCCCGGCTTACCGACGACCGTCGCCAACGCATAATGAAGACCTGCGTACTAAGACACTAGAACCT
This sequence comes from Lentisphaerae bacterium RIFOXYA12_FULL_48_11, assembly GCA_001804885.1. Classification (GTDB taxonomy): domain Bacteria; phylum Verrucomicrobiota; class Kiritimatiellia; order UBA8416; family YA12-FULL-48-11; genus YA12-FULL-48-11. The sequence continues at coordinate 3,534 of MHBM01000127.1, read as the reverse complement.
ATTATGAACACGAAGAAAGTCTGTTCCAGAAATGATTTGAACATTTGAAATTAACGGCTAACTTTAATTTAAGAAGAGGTGTTTATGGTTAAACCAATTATAGGAATAACGATGGGTGATCCTGCAGGAGTGGGGCCGGAACTCTGTATTCACGTGCTCTCCAGCAAAAAGGTGCTTAACAGGTGCCGCCCCGTGATTTTCGGCGATGCTGCAGTTCTAAGACGCGTTGCAGAAATCTGTAAGCTCAGTTTCCTCTGCCCCGTCATCTCAATTGATGAATGGTTAAAAAAACCATCAGTTAAATATACAGCACTAGTAGTCGATTGCCAGGCAATCGAAGCAGGAAACATTCGACCCGGAAAGGTAAGTCCTGCATGTGGAAGCGCTTCATACAGATATGTAGAGGCTGCCATCCACGCCGCAATGCACGGCAGAATAGCAGCAATCGCAACTGCGCCTATAAACAAGGAGAGCCTCCACCTGGCAGGCATTAATTATCCCGGCCACACGGAAATTCTCGCCAGCCTGACAAACGCAAAACGCGTCTGCATGATGATGGCATCCGACAAGATAAAGGTAAGCCTGACGACCATTCATACTGGTCTCGCCCAAGTCCCGAAACAGCTTTCCAGACAGGGTGTAATGGACGCCATTGAGCTGACCTCAGAAGTCATGAAAAAGCTTGGAAAAAGGGATCCATGCATTGCCGTCTGCGCCTTTAATCCACATGGCGGCGAAAATGGTCTATTCGGCACAGAAGAAAAAAACATTATTGAACCATCTATCAGCAAAGCGCGTAGAAAAGGATTAAACATAATCGGACCAGTTGTACCGGATACGGCATTCTTACCCCGGAAGTTGAAACAGATTGACGCCTATGTCGTGATGTATCACGATCAGGGGCTGATTCCCTTTAAAATGCTGGCGTTCGATAACGGAGTCAATATTACTCTCGGCCTGCCTATCGTCAGAACTTCCGTCGATCACGGTACCGCATTTGACATTGCATGGAGAGGTAAAGCATCCCCGAACAGCATGGTTCAAAGCATACTGTGGGCGATTAAACTTGCCGAATAAAAAAGGGATTACCAGCAGTCAAGGTAACCCCTTTTTTGTAATCAACCAATAACAGTATTACAGCAGGAACTGCAGGCCGACTAGTACTGTTGTCGGACTGTCACCCCAGCGATATTCCACGCCACCACGGGCATTGTGTCCCTTGAGAAAATAATTCAAACCAACGGTATAATCTTCCACGCTGACATTGCTGTCCGCATCCTGAACGCTGTATTTGCCGGTCAACTGAGTTTGTTTCACCATCGCACCAAGTTCAACACACGCCGTATCGCCATCAAATGAAACATTGTCCCATGTGTACCAGCCACCGTTAAGCGTCAGACCAACAGGACCAGCCTGGCAGCCCGATTGAAAATCAACAACCAACGCCTCATTGTCCGTTATGGTCCTCACCTTGTTGGTTGAACCAGTAACCGTCGTATAGGTCAGTGTAGCCTTGTCCTGCTGATCGATACCGGCACCAATCGAGAAATACGGCGCACCTTTTCCAAGACGTTCCTGACTGAAGAACCAGCTGGTTTCAGCTTTGCCAATGAGATTCAGCGCAATATGGCCGGTCAGGCGAAGCGAAGCTTCCGGATTCTTTGTTCCCTCCGCCGAATCATACCCATCATAGGCACCAACAATATACGAGAACCTGTCGCTCAGGTTACCATGCAACTCGGCGCCGTAATCGCGCCAGACAAAGCTGTTTACAAGCTTGATAACTTCCGTGTTGTAATCAACACCGAGGAGTGTACTTGCACCGGCACGGTTTTCAAACGAGAACGGAAGCAATAATAATCCGGCCTTGAGCCATTGTTCACCCAGGTCGCTTTTGTTAAGACGAAAATCAACATAAGCGTCCTGAATGTCGACATGGGCGGTCGGAACGCCGTTCTTTCCGGCATTGGCGGAATCGGTCTCAACAAAGAACATGACGCCATCCATAACCTGCCCGGACAGAATGATTCTGCCACGTCGGAGGAAAAAATCCTCCTTGTCCGTCCCGTCATCAGTGTAAAGAAAATGAGGTTGCGCAAGTATGCCAAGCTGCATCCAGCAGTTACTGTCACTGCCAACTTCCCACTTGGGACCCGCAAACACCGAACCCGCCACAAGAACTGCCGCCACAACCACAATCCACCTGTTCATGCCATACTCCCTTTCATTGATTTTTTATACGACAACGTTAGTAGATCACCAAATTACATTTTCAAACAATGTATTATCAAGCTTTTCCTCTTTATAAGATATCTTTTCACGAACAGCGAGACGGCACTACACACTGCTTCACGGTCAGGTAACAAAACTTCAAAAGCAACATTACTGTTGATTTTCGACCGGTAATCAGGGATTTTCAGACCATGATAAGACAATTTCCAGGCATTCTCATAATAGCCGTAATTCTGACTGCCCTAAACGGTTGCACAACTAACAAGAGTTCACACGGCAGAGATTTATACCAACACGTCAAAACAGCTTCCGTAGAAATACTCGTGAATGGCCACCTTGAAGGATCCGGTTGGTTTGGAGATCCCGAAGGATACGTCATCACTGCAGCCCATGCCGTGAACAAAACCAACATTACAATCGAGATTATATCAGGAGAAAAAAGGCGCCTGCCTGCCGAAATAACGGCAATTGATCGCGGCCACGACATCGCGTTATTGAAAATCAATGGCAGCAAAGAACCATATCCATTCCTGAAGATTGCAACCGGTATTCCAGAACCGAGCAAACCTGTTTACCTTTACGGAGCCGCGCTGTTTCACCATGGAATCATGCTCGGCGGAATCGTCGCAAGGGACGGCACCACTTTTACCTATTATACCGATCGCCAGATGCTCGTCCGATGTTATCATGTAACAGCCCCTTCGCCTCCCGGCACATCCGGCGGTCCATGGATTGACAGGAACGGAGCTGTTGTCGGCAACCAGTCCGGATTTATAACACACCATGGAACGGGCGCAGGCATTGCGCTGGTAGCCCCACCTGATGCAATACAGAGACTCATTACATCCAGAAAATCCATTCCAACCCCGACACTTGGCTGCGGGCTCGAAGAACTCTGGACCCAGTCACCCGGGTTTATTAAACGGTTCCCTCCCGGAACCGAAGGCGTTATTACCATCCCGATACATGCGAACGGACCGGTTGAATCTGCGGGTCTGAACAAGGAATCCCTGATTTTGTCAGTTGAAGGAAAGCCGGTCCGTTACAAAGACGACCTATACAAGACCATTCACATCAGAAAGCCAGGCGATACAATTAATGTCAAGGTTCTTGCACCAGACACAACCACTCCTCGTGATGTAAAGATCACCCTTGGGAACCTTGAGTGAGCTGGAATACCCGGCGGCATATCAGCCCTCCTGAAAGCGCAAGAAAAAAGGATTTGCCCATTCGACTTGGCTCAGGGCAAAAGTTTCGACTGCGTGCTATTGCACTTTGCTCAAGATGACCCTTCGTCGCATC
>MHBM01000126.1 GCA_001804885.1 Lentisphaerae bacterium RIFOXYA12_FULL_48_11 | reverse complement strand
CCCGAAAGCGTTGGCCGGCGGCTTGGCCGGGATACGCGGATCAGTGAGTCGGAGCAAAGGCGCCCCTAAAATTTCCAAGAAATCAGCCGGAGCAGAACAATTGGCGTCCGTACAAGACCCGCCCGTAATCACTCCAACGGCGACGTTCTCCGCCGGCTCAACGAAAATATCCTCGGCGATCGCCGCCACGCCGTTAAACTGACCGGTGATAATTGCCGTACCTCCGACAAAGCCGGGTTGCAAGCGGCCGGGCAAGGGAGCAGCGTTCGCCAACTGCGCGATTGTCAGTGTCGCAGTCGGCGAATGGATAGTTGCGGTTGCCGGAATGACAACCGTGATTCCCATTACCGTAATAACCCCAGTCCCATTGCCATTGCCATTGTCGGCAACGGAAAGAATCGGACCTTCCAGCTCAATGGGAATCTGCGCCTGAGCAAAACCCACCAAAGACATTAATGCAAATACCGCGATGATAACTTTCCGCTTCATAACAAACTCCTTCTCTTTCTCTGTTTTCAGGGTTTCAATTTAGGTTTTTTAGACGTTTGACCAGAACGACCCAAACCCATCCATTGAAACTTTCGCGACACCTCCTTTCTTTTCCAGTGTTGTAAATTGTTATTTCAGAGAACTTTTCACAGCTTTTTACGAAAAAAGCTGCTTAACAATATCCTGTCGCGTTAATTTTACGTAACTCGATATGGTTAAACAGCCTTTGAAGTATTCTCGATAATTTTTTGTTAATATTTACTCTTGAGGTTTATTAGCAAACCGTATTATTTTGTCAATATCTGTTGACATACATAACCTTGCAAATGTCACCCAGACATATCAAACCGGTTGCCGCGCCCTACCCAAAAAAACAACAAGATAAGCCTGATTTATCGCATATACCGCAAAAGACCCTCTGTAGTTTTAATCACGAAAGCGATATTGACATTTATTACAGACATTCTCATTTTTTATTTCGTTATAAATAAAAAACAAAAAAACACCGCATTTTTACGCGGTGTTTTAATCTTTTTTACTATTCTTAACTTCCCTTGTCCAATTTAATCCAGGAGGGCGTACTGAAAACAAAAAAATCGATTATTATTTTTTGCGTATAACTTAAAAATATCAGAGAATCCAATTAAATATATATCCAATCAAAATCATTCCCAGTGTCACTACGCCGAAAAAGGTCAATAACAGTTTAAGTTTCATTACCCGTTTCAAAATCAAAGCTTCCGGAAGAGACAGTCCCACGGTTGCCATCATGAAAGCCATCGCCGTGCCCAGAGGAATTCCCTTGGCAACCAGCGATTGAATAATCGGAATCACTCCGCTGGCGTTAGAATAGAGAGGCACTGCCAAAATCACCGCCAATGGCACTGCAAAAGGATTCCTCTTTGTGATATACTTTTCAAAAAATCCCTCCGGCACATAGCCGTGAATAAGCGCCCCGACACCTACTCCAACCAACACATACAGTGTGATTTTCTTTGTTGTATCCACGGCTTCCTTGGAAATAATCTTTGCCACCTTCCAAGAAAATTTCTCTCTTTCATTGTTATTCTCCGTGTCTTTCATCTTTATCTTCCAAACATAGTCTTCTACATACTTCTCCATCTTCAGTTTTCCCAATATCGCTCCGCCAACCATACCGATTAAAATTCCAGCCGCCACATAAATTATGGTTGTTTTAATCCCAAGAAGTCCCAGAAACATCACCACCGCTACTTCATTAACCAAGGGCGAAGTGATAAGAAAAGCAAAAGTTACGCCGAGAGGTATCCCTGCTTCCACAAAACCGATAAAAAGCGGAATGGACGAACAAGAACAAAACGGCGTGATGGCTCCAAAAATTGTCGCCGAAAAATAGTCCAAACCGAAAAATTTATGACTGGCCAGAAAATCTCTGAGCTTTTCAATCGGCAGATAATACCGCATAAGGCTCATGAAATGAGTGATGACCAGTAAAAGCACAATAATTTTAATACTGTCGTAAACAAAAAAGTTGATAGAATCGGCCACTTTTGAATACTCTATTAACCCAAAAATATTATACGTTAGCCAGTCGGCAAATTGTTGAATCATAAATTTATAAGATATTTAACCAGATATTGTAAATAATAAATTCCACTCAAAAGAAAAATTGTGGCGACACCATAGCGCATTACTTTTTCAATTTTTCCCATGGCGTTATACATCTTACTGACTTTTCCCACGCTGAATGCCAAAATAAAAGAAAAGATAATTACCGGCAAGCCTGTCCCTATGGCGAATAGTGGTGGAAGCAATAAGCCCCCTGCTGACTTAAGAACTAGCGGGGTAAGTATCCCGAAAAACAACACTCCGCTATAAGGGCAAAATGCCAAAGCGAATAGCATTCCCAGTAGCAATGCTCCGATATAACCTTTGCTTGCCAGCCATTCCTTTATTCTTTCCACTTTTTCACTCTTTGATCCAAGATTAATCTTGATCACTCCAAACATCGTAAGGCTAATCAGTATTAAAACTATTCCCAAAACTTTGTCACCCCAGCCTTGAAAGATGCTGGCAATCGCAAATGTGGAAAGTCCGAAATAAATGAGAGTTGCCAAGAGCGTATAGTTGATAGCCCGACCCAGTGTGTACATCAGTCCACTGATGAGCGTATGCTTGGGAGTTTTGATGTCTTTGGAAATGTAGGCAATAGCGGTAATGTTGGTCGCCAAAGGGCAGGGACTGATAGAAGTCATGATCCCCAGCGCAAAAGCCGAAAGTAAGGGGATATTATATTGATCGATTAATATATTTAAAAATTCCATCAGAGCATTGAGTTAAGTTTGTCGGATAAATAGCTGCTAAAAGTCTGCTCATTGGAAGTTAACCGCCAAACCTGCGTATCTTCCTTGATATTATCCCTGCCGTCAATAATCGGGTTTATGAAAAGAGCCGAGCCGGACGCTTTAAATTTTGTCGCCAGTTCCTTATTTTCAGACAGGTCGATGTTAATTTCCCTGAATTCTATTTTGCCAGACTTTAGTTCTTCAGGAAATTTCTGCTCCACTGTCTTTTGGGCGTATTTTCCAATGTTGACGCAAGTAACGCAACGCTGAGTAGCATGAAAAATAAATATCTGGATTTTTTCCGCTGGTTTTGTTTTTTCAGCCTCAACTTCTTTAGAGCTGCTCTCTTGAACACCTGTGTTGGCGTTACTCGATCCGGTTTTTTTCCCCGGACTGACGCTAATGTACACAAGAGCAATGGCGAAGAACAAAGCCCCTCCATAAAGTAAATACGTCCCTAGCTTTTTCATAAAATTATTTTTGTTTACCCCGTGGAGTAAATTTCGTTTACGAAATTATTTTGCTTCTAGCAAGATACTCCACGGGGTGAAAAATTATTTAGAAAGGATGGTTTTGATTTCAGAGACATCGGGAATCCTGCCTGACACTTCCACTTTTTCGTCCACCACCAATGCCGGCGTACCCATCACGCCGTAACTCATAATATCTTGGATTTCCGTCACTTTCTCCACTGTCGCCTCCATCTTCAGCTCGGACAGGGCTTGCTTCGTGTTGGCTTCCAATCTCTGACAATTAGGACAACCTGTCCCCAAGATTTTGATGTTCATAATTTTTTTCAATTACTTAATTACTTGATTAAAAATTTTCTTATATCCCCTGATAACTTTTTTATCCAAGCTATAGCGGATAAAATTTCCTTCTCGTTTTTCCTTCAAAAGTCCGACGTTTTTCAATTGTTTGAGATGATGCGAGGCCAGCTTGTCTGAAATTCCCACAGCTGGAACAATTTCGCAAACGCATTTTGAACCACTTTTAAGCACGCAGAGTATTTTAAGTCTGTTCGGATCGGCAATGGCACGAAGAAAAGCGTAAGTCTTGCCGATATTCTCCGCCTCCCCAGAATTTTTAGCACAGCATTTGAATTCCATAATCAAACTATTCTAATTTATATTAGAATATTACACTTATACGCTATTACTGTCAAATAAAAAAAACCGCGCACTGCCGAAGCAAGCACGAGAAATTTTATTGATCGTAAGTTAAGCGCCTTCTCCTAAGTTATCTATCTAAATTTTATACTCAAAATAATTACCCGCCGATTCTTTCCTGCCTCAAACCGCTGCCCTTGGTCATATTCTGCTGATGCTCCGTGGTATTAAGCAAACCACAGCGTTTATACTTCTTCCAGTATAACAAATGCCACAGGGGCTTGAGAGGCTGTAAAATAGCCCGTGCGATGATTCCCGACTGCTCGTCTGCGAGGATGCGCAACTATTGTCCGGCGTTTCTTTGTTGTGCATTATTCCTCGTAGACGAGTAGGCGAATTTATCTTTTCAATGTTCCTACGGACATTTTACTTGTTTGTCAGTTTCTTGTCAACTTTTTTGGAAGTGGATAACTTTTCATGATCCCTCACCGCTTCCCATACCCAAGTATGGCTTCTCTTGAAGCCATACAGTTCTTTGAGCATTTTGGCAGCGGTGCGCGTATCAAAGCCCTGCTTGTAGAGGCGCACCGCTTTTTCCTTCATCTCGTTTATTTGCTTTTGTTTGAATACTGATAGTGGCATATGCGTTGTTGTTATTAGCTACCTGTATCATACTCCACTGTCAACTTCTGTCAACTTGCATAGTGTGGATAAGGCACTTTGCCCTTGAATTGTTGGGCGAAATAATTTGCCTGCTGCTCGAGATTTTCGGCTGTGACAGAACCGTTGTCTTTGTTCTGATTCTGGACGAAGGCCATGAATCCCTGAAGCGCTTTGCCGAATCCCGGGTCGGTTTGTTTCTCGGCGAACCTATCTTTATTGTCCCCGAGGAACAGGCGTGCCCGCTCTTCCAGTTCTTTGCCACGCATCATCGTGTATATGGTTGTGCTTTGCACTGAAGAGTGTCCGAGAATATTCATCACGTCTGATGTTGATCCCCCGCTTTTAATGATGTGATGGCCGCGATGATGCCGGAAGCTATGAGCGTTCATGTAAGGCATTTTGGCTTTGTTGCAATATCGCCTTAACATCTCGCCCAGCCCCCTGACAGAAAATCTTTGCCCGTATTTTGAACTGGTGGCCGATACGAAGAGTGCTTCCGGTTCGTCGAACTTCACGTTGCTATCAAGATGATTTCTTTTCTCAAGCCAGCGTATTAAATAATCGTTGGTACTTTCGGTCCAAAATATTTCTCGGAATGGTCGACGCGATTTCGCTTTTTCCGTCCGAATGATGGCTCTCATTTCTTTAAGATCCAGATCATTCTTGTCGATCGAGCATATTTCTCCGTTACGCGCGCCGGTATCCCACAGCATGCCGATGATCGCCAAATTTCTGATATGGCGCGGATCATTGGAGTCTTTCGGAATGATTGAGATAAGCTGGTCGAATTGTTCATCGTTTGCCACGCGCGGAAGTTTCATTACTTTGTCCGGAATCGGGATTAGTTCCTCGTCGATCACTTTATATCCTTGCAGGCGATAAAATTCGAAGAACTTGCGGAGCGCCATGCATTTCCCGACGAAACTGTTTCTGTCCCAGCCAAGATCCGCCATGCCGTTCAGATATTCCATGACATCTCCCAATGTGATATTTTCGATCTCTGGGTTGCGAAGGAAGAGGCAGAAATTTCTCAGCTCGCGTTCATAGCCACGCACCGTATTTATTTTGACTTTAAATTGTCTCCAGTTTGAAAATTGAATAATAGCGTCTTTTATTAGCATATAACACGAAAACCCACCAAGATGTGACTCATGATGGGTTCGTTTTGTTTTCGTCCACAGACTGGAATCAGTAATCAGGATGCAAAGTACTTTGCAACGTGCGGATAAAGTTGAGCTGCGGAAATATCCGGTCAATTTATATCTCCTCCTGACTTTATTAGTCTTGTCATGACGTTTTTTGAATTTCGAACCCATCGTGTCACACCCTCAGATCCAAGATCATTGACTCCCTTTCGGGAAGCAACGAGGTGAGTGTTTTTTAAAATTAATGTGTTTGACGAAAGACTTTTCGACAGTGTCTTCCGCTATGCCAAGCGAAACATTACCCCTTCGCGCCAAAGAAGTCAAACGCGATTGGTATAGCATTTTTATTCTATAAAAAGAGTTGTGTATTTTTAGTAAAAATTTGCAGAAAGAGCCTTGAACGTGCCGAAAGAAAATGTGCGAGATGAAAAAAGTTGAAAATTATTACTCAAAATAAAAATCAAGAGATTATAGTTATCCCCAGCTGAAATCAAGCAAAAAAGCCCAGCATTAGCCGGGCCAATTTGGGTATTTATCCGTGACTTATTTCCCCCCGAACGGCTGCGCCGAGTCTCCTTTATTGGAAAAGTAAAAGGAGAACGCCATGCCGGCGAGGAGCAAAAATTGATCGCCTGAAATTTTTCCGACGAAAAGCGCGCCGACCGTAGCCAGCGCCATCAGAATAAATACAATTTTGCTCGCGGACTTTAAAACTTCCATATTCATTTTAGTGTTTGTTTTATTAGAGCTAGTCCTTCTTCAATTTTTTTAATTCCCTCTTCGACCAGAGAGGGATTCGCTTGCTGCTGGCTAGCCAAAGCGACCAGCTCATTCAAAATTTTTTTATCGTGCGACGGACAATCCGGTTTTTTCGAATATATCTGATAGTGTCCGATGATATGATCCCGATCGATCGGAATTTGCCAGCGCTGGCAGATCTCGCGTATCAATGAAGCGCTTGCCTGTTTCATCTCATCCGTCCATTTGTCTTCCGGTTTTCCTTCGTGTTCAATGCCGATCGTATAAAGATTCGGATTGACATTCGCTTTCACGAGTTTCGCGCTGGGCGCGTCCACCCGGCCGGCATGCCAAGCGGCGTCTTCTTCTTTCACGTATTGGTGAATTTCTCCGTTCTCTCCAATTCCATAATGCGCGCTTACCTGCGAAGCTGGATTGGCAAACCATGCGTCGGTGCCGGACAATGTGCCGTCCATAATATGAATGACAATAAGTTCCGGCTTGTAACCTTTCCGCCCGATCCAGAAATTCGGAGAACCTTTCCAGATTTTTTGAATGGTGTTCATTTTTTTATTTTTTAATGGTTATTATTAAATTGAGAAGTGCCGCGATAAGTCCGCCGATTGAAGCAGTGGCGACGATCCAGAAAAATCTTTTGAGCCAGTCGACATCCGTACCTACTTGCGTCAGTTTCATATCAATATGAGGCAGGTGATTATTCTTTATCTCAGTGATATTTTTTTCCAAATTATCGAGCCTCTTGTCCTGCATTTGATTTTGATAGTTTTGTTTTTCCATAGAATTTTTATCGGGGAAGATGCCTCATCTGTTTCAGGTCCGACTGCTGTAGTCCCTGATTGGGAAACATCTGCCCCATTGTTGTTGGTGCACTGGTGTCCTTTGAAGATCCATTGCTCTTATCTTGGGAAAATTTGTCGTATACGGATTTTTGAAGTCGGGCGATATCCTGCATTTGGAATGTGACAGTCGATCTTAGTTTTTGCGCTTCCTGCGGATCATCCTGGGCGAGATAAGGTAAAATATCCGGCAATATTTTTTCCGCCTGAGCATTCCAATTATCTATTATCGCCGTTGCTCTTTGAGTGTCATTGGCTTCCATGGCTCGCTTCGCCTGCTCTCTTGCCGTGTTGTACCCCACGACAGTTTCGTCTTTCAGATTCCAGGCCTGATTGCGCTTCTCGCCTCCTTCCGCTCTGTAAAATCTTCTGGCCGTAGTTTGCAAAATCTTGGCCGGATCAATCGCTTCCCGGCCGAATCCACCAAGTAAACCATTGAGACCGTAAGCCAGTTTCATCGGCGAAACGCCCAGCGCTCTTCCTATAACCACGGCCGCATAAGGCGTTTTATCGTCGTACTGTTCCATCGGTGCCACCTGTTCAAGGCGTCGCGGTACTACCGGCCCGTCAGTAAAAAAAGACTTATTGGTAGCCAACTCCGCCGGCGTACGCAGAATCGGAGGAAGCGCTCCCGATAGAAACTGTGAGGCTGACAATTCTCCGTCGCGCGTAAACGGAATCGGCGCCAATTGACTCATCCATTCGAGCGCCAGCTTGGTAAAATTGCTCGGCTCGCCCTTCCGCACATAGTCGAGGGTATATTCGATCGGATTATAGAAAATCTGGCCGACATCTCCTTTTGGAATAAGCACCATTTTCGGTATGCGATTGCCGTCCTGATCTTTATCTTCTCCGACGATGATGGGAAAATACGTGTCTTTGATCCAGCGCGGCACGTCTTCATATAAATCCGGATAATTCATCGCGTTCCAAAAATAGGTCGTCACTCCCGGAGTAATGATCAGCGCGCCGGCTTTGGCGGAAGCCTTGACCGGACTGTCTTTGAAAATGCGGGCGGTATTGAGAAGCGCCTGCCAGCGGGCATTCACAAACGGCACCCACATGTTGATGATGCGCATCTCCTGTCCGGCTTTGGCGAAATCGATCGTCGCATTGCGAGCTTCATAGGCCGCTTCCAATCCCGAAGCACCCGCGCCAAGAGCTTTTTTATAAACTCCGAGGCGGGGCGCCAGCTCCGTGGCTTCGGCGAAATTGGTTACCAGATTGAAAGGATTGATGACCGCTTTGGTTTTTTTCCACCATGTCGGTTCGAACAATTGATTTTTTATTCCGCTGATTTCTTTCGTGCTCTGGATGAAACCGCCGAAGCCTCCGCCGTTCTTGGCAAATTCATCAATAAGTTTTGAGTCCCAGCCGAAAGCGCCTTTCAATCCTTCGGCGAATCCCTTCACCCAGTCGACCGGATTGAATCCGTATTTGGAAGACATGACCGCCATCTGCGCATCGCGGACGGCATTGGAAAGCGAGAACGGAATATAGAGAGTCGTCGCGCCCTTCCGGAAAGCGGCGGAAGTAAATTTAACAAAGTTGCCGAGTATGCCCGCTTCAACTTCGTTCATTTGATGCATCGCCCAGGAAAGTTCTTCCGGTACGATCCACTTGGTATTTTTTCCGTTTTCGAACACACTTATCGACCCCCAGCCTTTCGGAGCGCTCTCGCTTTTTTCAAGCGGTTTTATGAAATCCTTGGCTTCAGGCATCACTTCCCGGATATTGATCAGTTTTTGGGCTACTTCATTTCGCTTGATAAGATTGACCGCATTGGATAATTTGTCGATTATCGAGTCGAACGGGTCACGGATTATTTTCTCCGTCCCTTCCAATTCATGGATTATTCCCTGCTTGTTTACGGAAAATATTTCCGTGCCTTTCGGCATCTTATCCAAAGCCGCCGGATCAGGCAGTTCGTCGATCACATGAAACGGCATCCAGTGTCTGTTTTTCTCGATAACCGAATCATAAACCTCCTGGGAAATGATTCCCGATTCCGTAGCGGGCTTGAGAATATTTTCATCCGCCCATTTTTGAATCCCCTGCTCGGCCGCATTGAATTTGTCGAAAATTTCCGGACCGACTTTCGTCTTGAGTTCTTCCATCGCCTGCTTCGCCGTATCAGCCGTTACGCCCGCCGGATTCTCAAATCCCCGCTCGGCTCGTTCCAATGCCCGACGGGACAAAACGAAGCGGGTAAAATCGGCGCGCTCTTTGCCTAGAGGCGAAAGAATTTTCTGTAGATCGCCGAGATAAGACTCGACGGTTCCCATCCGGCCGGCATACATGCGCGCGCCTATATAGGGACTGGAGTTTATATCGATCGGTTTCCCGGCCATATCGCTCACCATTTCTTCGAAACGCTTGATCGGCGCGAAGCGGTCGCTGAATTCCTCGTTGAATTTTTCGGGAGCGTTTTTTATCCACTCGAGCAAATTTTTCGGCTGGCTGGTTTTTCCCGTCATACTGTCGATGGAATCCAGCGCGCTTCCTTCCGGAACATCGTTCGCGTCCGCCAGCGGATTTTCATCCGGTATCCGCGGAGGCGTAGCGGGAGGAGCGACTTCATCGGACCTCAAACTCTCAGGAGCGATTTTCTTGCCTTCTTTTATGACCGGATTGCCTTTTTCATTGATCGCGTCCAATGCTTCTTCCGCATTAGTAGTAAGATTTTTCGGACCGGTCACCTGGAATTTTTCAGGATTTAAAATCTCCACTTTTTGCATCTCATCAGCTTTAGCCGCATCAAGCAATTCCGATTCTCTGGTCGAGATGTCATTTTTTAATGAGCCAATTAAATTTTCATCCTTACCTTCGATCGCTATTTCCAATTTTCGTTTGATCTCGGGCAAGGACAAATCGGCGTTTTCGAATTCCATGAGATTCTTTCCTTCTTTCTCGAAATAATCCGCCGGCTTCACCGCCTTGATTGCTTCCTCGACATTTTTTACAGTCTGTTCCGTCGGCTCGACGATTTTTGTCAGATCGATACCTGCTTTTTCCAGCAGCTTTTCCCCGCCATCTTTTAGTGTCTGCTCCGCAAAACTCTTGCCGCCTTTTTCCATAATCATCTTTGCGACGTCATCGCCGTATCTTCTGATCAGTTGTTCTCCGACTTCTTCAGCTGCTTTCTTTTTGGGAATTCCGGGAACAATATCAAAGGCGGTCAACGCAAATCCGAGCGGAAGCCCATATTTTTTGGCGGTACTTTCGCTTCCGCCGAATGTATGAATCATTTCTTCTCCGGTACCGCGTATGTCTTTGATCGGTTTTTCTCCCAGAAGAAATTTCTCAAATCCCGGCGCAACGCCGGTACCGGGAATAAATTCTTTTTGTCCTTCGGCGGAAAGCGTAGCGGACGCCGCCGCTCTCGGCGCGGCTCGTAGCACATCCTTGCCGAAATTCAATATGGACTCTCCGACTTTTTCCGTCGCTCCCGGCAATTCGCGCACAAAATCACGCGCCCGAACCTGATCGGGAACGGGAGCGAAAAAATCGCCGATGGTCTTTTTTGTTTTTTTGGCCGCACTTTTGAAAGGCGCCGTTATTGTGTTCCAAAAGTTTTCCATATTGTTTTTTAAACTCCTATGCGGAAAAGTCTTCCCAAAAATCCTCCAATGCCTGGAGCGGTTTTGATATGCCACTCGTCATCAATAATTTCTGCGGGAGATTTTTTCGAATCACTGAATCCTATATTATTGTAAGTTTGCTTGAGTTGATCGGGACTATAACCTTCTTTCCAGGCATCTCTGACATCACGCCTGAAAGTACTCTCGGCTGTTATGCCCTTTTGAGAATTTGACGACGAATCCGTTTGAGGAGATTGCTTTTTGATATAATCCATTTCCGATTCCAATTGCACGGCCAAGTCTCCGGTGTAGCCCAGTCGAGTCGGATCAGAAACATTTTGTCCCAAAAGACGCTGAGCGGTAGCACGCATAGTCGGATCAGGCTCTTGCCCCTGCTCAATGCGCGATGACAATCTTTCTCCGGCTGAACCGTTTCCGCCTTTCGCTTTTTGGTTGGCATCCTGCAGTTTCAGCATGAATTCCATTTCCCAATGCTGCTCATTATCCTGGCGAGTCAATTCCGATTTAACTAAATCTTGGTAGTCATTCATCTTCTTACTAAGGCCAGCCAGATTATTTTTCAGTTCGTCGACTTCCCGCTCCTTCTCGGCTGTTTCCGCGGCAACTTTTTTCGTGACCTCGTCGAGAGTGGTATTGTATGATCCGGCTAGACTGTTTCTTTCATCGACATAGTTATTGATTTTTGAATTGGAAAGCCGTTCGATTTCCGACGACTCGCCGGTAATATTGGCAGCTGAATAATACGGATTTTGCCGAGTCTTGCTTATTGATTCGTCACGCGTTCCTTTTTCGCCTGCGATTTTGGAATCAATATCAGTGATTTTGTTTTTCATGTCTCCCAGTCCCTGGGATTTGAATTCTTCTTCGTACCGATC
>MHBM01000125.1:37915-46274 GCA_001804885.1 Lentisphaerae bacterium RIFOXYA12_FULL_48_11 | reverse complement strand
ATAAAGAAGAGGCAGATTACGAGGCAAGTCTGAAAGAACTTGTTAAAAAGGAAATGGTTAGGAATGTGTGCTTTTCCGGGTGGCGTAATGATGTCCATGCGATAATGAAATCTGTTGATGTGTTCGTTTTGCCGTCACGTAATGAACCATTTGGTCGGGTTATTGTTGAGGCATGGGCCAGCGGTCTGCCGGTTATCTCAACGAACTGCGGCGGGCCGACAGAGCTTATTAAAGATGGTTCCAGCGGTTTGCTTGTCCCTGTCGGAGCTGTTGAAGCTATGGCCGAGATGATCGAGAAAGTCATAAAGGACAAAACCCTTGCCAAGCATTTATCTGAAGCAGGTGCTGAGAGGGCTATGCAATTTTCTATTAGCCGACACGCTGAGCATATGCTGGCCATGTATAGAAATATTATAGCAACAATGGGTGGCGTATGAGTGCCAATGGAACAATCGGTAAATTGCCGTCTGTTTCTGTTGTTCTTGTTACCAAAGGACATCATAAAGATGCAGAAGCGGCGGTGGCATCTATTCTCGAGTCTCCTTATCCGGGCGATTCACTCGAGATAGTCGTTGTTGAAGAAACGGAAGAGCCCAAACCGATAGTAGAATCTAAGGTAAAGTATCATACAATACCTGTACGCAACCTTGGCGTGGGTTATGCGCGGAATCAGGGGGTAAGCCATGCAATGGGCGATGTAATTGTTTTCACGGATGATGACTGTATTGTTGACAAAGATTGGCTCAAGGAAATTGTCCGACCTCTGGTTGAGAATGCTGACGCTGAAGCGACGGCAGGGGCCGTATTGGTACCGAAATGCGGACTGATTGGACAATGTGAGAATATACTGGGGTTCCCCGGCGGTGGATTGAAATATATTCACCGGTCAGCCGGAAAGATTATCCCAATGGACACCTTCTCGACTTGCAACTGTGCAGTTAGAAGATATTTGCGAAATGTCAGTTTCCGATTTAGTGAAAAATTTATGTATGCTGGTGAGGACGAATTATTGAGTCGTGCGATATCTGCAAAATCACCAATTCTATACAATCCAGAAGCTAAGGTTATTCATAAACCTCGCGATAGTTTTATTGGAGTTTTTAAATGGTTTGTGAGACGGGGGCAAGCAAGAGTCGAAATGCTGCAGCACGAAGAATATCGCAAGGATCTTCTTCTAAGCATGCTTTACACTTCGCAATTATTGAGGTTGTTGCTTGTTGTCGTTTGTTGCCTGGTATTTGATATGCCTGTTGGAGGTGTCTTGGCTGCATTATTACTTCTCTATTATTTGTCGGTTATATGGCGTCATGTTTGGGCATTAACACATAATAGTGGATGGTTGGTTTTATGTGTGTTGCCTCTTGTTAAGGCAACAATGGATGCCGGCATGGACGTGGGGATTGCTAGAACTCTTATTGCAGGTGAGACATTTTATGAGAAGAATAATGACGCCAAGCGTTCTGGATGACCAAAATGCAGCTATTAGAGGCATATTACTCTATGGCGAAAAGATCCGCGCAGTCGGCCAAATGTGAGCGCAGCCGATTTGAGAATTAATAAGAACGTCATAATCATTGCAGAAAGAATATTCCCAGAAACGTTTCTTTGCTTGTCTAGTTTAAGGATGTGTAAGGATAAATACACAAGGTAAGAAAAAGGTAAGATTAAGAGTGGGGGCCAAATAACTGATGCAAGAATTGCTGCTAAGATTTTCTTGTCTGCCTGATTAAAGTCACACCACAAACGATAATGTCCTCCGAAGTGCTTGGTTTCGCCGAACGGAGTTTGAATGATGAAGCATCCAGAAGATAGTTTGCGCATAAGAAGTGCGTGCGCAGTGCCAAAGCCATATGCCTGTTTAATCAACGGCATCACGTGTTCCCTGTGAATATGCCGCACAATTGCATTGGTTATAGCTTTAATGACTTGCCCGGCTGTGTACACCTTTATACAAAGATCATGATCTTCACCATAAATCTGGATCGTTTCATCAAAACCGCCTATTTGATTGAAAAGAGATTTTCTAATGGCGAAATTCGCCGTAGGAAAGCCTCCGTCTACAAGTGTATATGATTTCAGTATGCGTTGTTGCGTGTTGGCTGGCAGTGTGAAAAGTCCCAGGAATCTGCCAATAATACTCTTGGTGGCAGAAGGAAATATACAACCAGCTATTGCTCCGATCGTCGGTTCCCCCCCTTCTATATGTCCGGTGAAATCTTTCAGCCAATTTGAATCAGGCATGCAGTCTGAGTCTGTAAAAACCAGCCAATCGCCGGTGGATTCCTGTGCACCGCGGTTACGAGCAGCTGATGCGCCGAGAGTATCTTCGGAAATAAGTTTCATCGGGAAACACGGGTGGCTATTCAGGAATTGTCGAGCTATCTCGCGTGAATTATCTGATGAGTTATTGTCGACAAGTATGAATTCAGCACTTGTATAACTTTGCGATAGTAGAGTATTGAGACAGTTCTGCAAAGTTGCTGACGCGTTCCGAAAGGGTATAATTACTGTTATGAGCATCACATCAGGTTCCTTGTATAATGTCATAAGTATTGGGACCATTTCCCGTGGATAAAAATTCACGGGGTTCTGTTTCGAGTTTTGGGATAAGCAGTACAAGCCCTGCCAATAGCCAGAATGGTTCATTAATGCGGATGATGATAAATGTGTTTGCAGATATTGCGTGGGCAAGTAATGCAATTATTCCACAGAATAAGCCCATTGCTATGCCTTTTAGTAAAGAGTCATGGGTTTCTTTATAGATCTTCTTAACTGCTAACAACAGTCTCCAGAATATTGCCAGGAAAGCTGCAAGGCCAAGTATTCCTGTTTCGATAAGAATCCTGACATACTGGCCGTCTATAAAATGTGAGCCAGTGACTCCATATCCTAGTAGGGGCTTTTGTATCCAAAGTTTAAGAGCCTTTTGATAGGAAACCAGTCGGGCAGATGCAGATGCATCAAAATCTATACCAGCTATCTGTACATGATATTCTCTTTCTTGTTGAAATGTCTTGGCTACTCGTTTCTGAACTTTTTCCGGCAGAACTGGCAAGCCCAGCATCATGGATGTTGCCAATACTATGGCAATAGCGCTAATCAGAATCCGGTGCGAACTAATAAAAAGAAACGCTAAAATGCCTACAATAAACGCAAGATACGAAGCTCTGGAAAGCGAGAAAAGTAGTGGTGGGATTGCAAAAATGAGAAGTAATACCAATGGTGCTCGTACACGTGCGCGATTGTCACATAATGCAATACCTGCTGCCATACACATCAGTAGGACAGTATAACCACCTAGAGTATTTGGTTCTTTGTCAAAAGGTGCACTAACACGGATGCCTTGACTTATTTGATAATAACCGTAAATGCAGACCAGGAAAAATACAATAAACATAGCGCCGATCATTTTACTTATAGTTTCCTTGCTGCGGACGTGCGCAAGAATCATGAAGAATAAAAGAAAATATTCAAAATACTTCAAGTTGTGAAAAATTGCAGACATTGGGTGTTGTATCGAGCCAGCCAGCATTCCCAAAAGCGTCGCAATGATAGAGACAGCCATATATATCCAGATCGCAGGAGTAACTCTGGTTTTTATGATTGCAATGTGTTGGCCCTGGTAGGCAGACTTCAAGATCCACCCTAGAACGACGGCAAACATTATTATGTCATCAAGACGGACAACAATAGATGATCCCTCTCCAGCTTTTGAGCTTGCTGTTATGCCTGAAGAGATTTCCGGGCTGAATAACATTGCGAAAATAAGGATATAGAGTCCGTCGGTTCCACGTACAAATGATATGCTGAGCGTAACGAAGAAAATAATTATTACGGCAAGAACAGGGAGTTGCATCTTTGCGCCAACTGATCCTATGAATAATGCACAAACGAGTGCAATTACCACCCAAATCAGCTTTGTGAGAGCAGTTTGTTCAATTGTGCGGGACAACATAAACTATTTCTCGGGCCTGCCGTAATAACCGCGGTAGTGGAAGTAATCCGGACCAGCGCCCCATTTGGCATGCAGGTCATTAAGAATTAGGCCTTTAATTGTCGCGCCGGTTTTGTTGATCAATGAGATGGCGCGCAGCATGGAGTCTCGTTGAGTTGATCCCGACTGGTAAACAAGAGCCACATTTCCTACTGCTGAACTCATGATTACACTATCAGGAACCGGCAAGACGGGTGGCCCGTCAATTAGAACGACATCATATTCGGCTTCCCACTCTCTTACCATTGCTTCAAAAAGCGGTTGGGCAAGCCATTCTGCCGGCTGTAATGTGCGCCCTCCGCAAGTTATAAAGTACAGATTCTCAATGCCAGGAGAGGTGGCAATTCCTTCACCGGCTCGTTCGCCAATCGCAAGATCACGGTGGTCTTTAATGACTTCACGCCATGACAACTCACCGACAAGAATTTCTGCCAACCCACGCTCTCTGTTGAGCCCGAATGTACGGTAAAGACTTGGCCTGCGCATATTTGCACTGACGAGAAGCGTTCGCTTGCCACCCTGGGCGAATGAACATGCAAGATTGGATATAGTTGTGCTTTTACCTTCAGCAGGTCCAGGGCTGGTCAATATTAAGGCACCCATTTTCTTTTCGCCGGCTGTCATCAGAAGGTTTGTCCTGACTGCTCTGTAACCCTCAGTTGCCGGTGCACGCGGGGAAAATGGGACTATTAACATTCCGGATCTGGTTGCAGCTGTTTGTTCCCTGTTTTTTGCCCCTGGCAATATGGATGCGAGGCCTTTCCAGATGATGATCATTGAGTTTACAACTTCTGAGTAACGAATTCTATCAATTAACTTTTCAGGTCGAAGCGGTATATCCTGATCATTTGGGGAGAAGTGGGGGATTACACCAAGAATGGGCAAGTGGAATGTTTCTTCAATCTCGACCAGTGTGCGTATGGATGTGTCGAGGTTCTCTGCCACGAATGCAAACACTACGCCGAGCATCAGTCCCAGTAACGCGCCGATGGCTGTCAGGTAGGCTTTTTCTGTGGTTATCAAAATACCCTTGCTGGCGTTTTCGACAATTACAACATGTTCCATTTTCTTGGTCAGTGCGATTCTTGCCTCTTCGTACTTCTTGGTCAGGTAGCCGACCATTTCTTCCAGAATCTTTCGCTTTTGCTCGTATTCCCTGGTTGCCGATGCCTGTTTACGTTCCTGTTCTTCAAATGCGGCCTTGGCTTTCTGGTATTTGTCGGATGCATCTTTTATTCTTTCCTGAATTATCCTGATAACGGTCTTTTGTGCAACTATCTCGGCGTAGTCTTCCGTGTAATTGCCTTCTTCCCTTAATGTTTGAAGTTTTAAGGATGCATCTGCAAGGCGCGCTGAAAGAACTTTAATCTCTTCGTCAGGATCCGTTCCTTTTTCGGATGCAATTGTTTCTCCAATCATTTTTTTCATTTCTTCGTCAATTTGCGTAAGATTGGCCACAGTATTGGAGAGAGATTTCTTGATTTCCTCGAATTCGGACCGCGCGTTGATCTCCACCATCGTGTCGTGAACTGTCCGAAATGCTTCCACTATTGCTATGCATCTTGATTGGGCTGTTTTTTCGGAAAATCCTTTAATGGAAATATCAATCAGGTCTGTTCTTTCAATTCTTTTTACTGTCATGGCCCTTGCAAGATCTGAGGCTGAGGTAGGTTCACCGCTGGCTGTCAGTTTTCTGGCTGCTTCTTCCATTACCTGGTCACCCCTGATTTCGAAGACGTAGTTTTCGATCGGGTCACCGCTGCTGACCATCATTTCGTCGAAAAGTCCTGCAAACGTCTGCATCCGCTGGATTTTGATCCTGGCGTCGCTTTTATATTCGGACTGTTTCTTGGAAGCCCAGTGATAGGTGGAAAGAAGAACAACAAGGGTGATGATCAGTACACTCCATTTGTGTTTTGCAATGACTCTCAGATAATCGCTGAACATCATTTCCTGTTGTGGCATTAAGTCATCCTTCCTTTGATAAACTCCGTCAGTCGGTGACGGCGCTACTGCCCACCCACACTGCATCACGGACGGCCGAGATAGGCATCAGGATCGTGCGGATATAATCATAGGCAGTCCACATTTTAACCGGTGCGACATAAATGGCGTCATTTGGCTGGAGAACATAATTCTTGCTTAAATCCTGTCCTCTTAAAATCCTGTTGAGATTTATCCTGGCTACCTCTGGGTTTTTAATATTGCCCCTGACCAGGTAAATTCTTTTATAATCACCGTCAATGTCGAGTTTGCCGGACAGGGCCAGTGCTTCTTTGACTGTAAGTCCAGGTTCAAGAGGATAGACTCCAGGTTCGCCGACCCATCCCATCACGATGATGTGAGGCATGAGCTGTGCAGCCTGCCTGTCGGCAGTCTGGCTCCACCCCGCGGTTGAAGAGGCTACGGAATCAAATTTTCTGATACGTTCCACGAGGACTGTAGGTTCTTTGAGTGTTTTTGTGAAATGGTCGGTAACCAGTGCTTTCAGCTGAGCGGTTGTCATTCCTGCAACCATTACAGCGCCTATATCAGGAAAAAATATCTCGCCTGAAGGCGGAATTATCTGCTGATAGGGATAGCCCTTGAATTGTGTTGTCCGGTCACGCAACCAGACTTGAATGATTAACTGATCGTTATGAGAGAAGACGAGATCATCGATCCTTGACTGTTCTTTTTTTACGGAGGCAATTATTTTGCTGCTCTGCTCGTTTAGCATTTTGAGCTCTTCTTTGGTCGATGTAGTCTGGCTTTGAGCCGATTGCGAAAGGACAAAATCGGTGGAGAAAGATTTATTTGGCTTTGGAGATGAACATGCGGAAAATGTGATCGTTAAACACAAAAGGATGAAATATTGTAAACAGTTGATCGTTCGCATGTGTTTATCCCTGATCACCATTATAGGTTATAGCTTTAATGATAGACAACGTGTTGTTGCTGCGCAGATCAATTATTCTTGCCGTGTCTGGATGGTTTCCTGCGCTATCCAGTACAACCTGTATCACAGGCCTGAGAGGAAATCCCTCGTTTTGCCGTATTACCAGACAGATTGAACGGTTGGTGAGTTCAACCATTACACCGTTGGGGTAGAACCCTCTGATTGATATAAATGTTTTGAGGATTTCGGGGTCCAGTGCTTTGTGGAAGGTGTCCAGAGTTGCCTGTACATAGTTCTTCTGGGGAGTGCTTGACCCACTCTCCTCGTCAAATGAATCTGCCATGATCCGTTCAAAAGTCTCTGCCAGGGCCAATACCTGGCTGCTGATAAGAAAGTCCTTGCCTGCAATACCATTGGGATATCCCTGACCATCCATTCTTTCGTGGTGTTGGAGTACCATTGTTTTGACTGATTCGGGGACTTTTAGATCCTTGAGAATTTCAACCCCTTTAATGACATGATCTCTCAGTCCGCTGTCAATGTCATCAGTTTCAAAGTCACGTCCCATGGCCGCAACTCCCACATCGTGGAGAAGTGCCGCAGCTCCAATTTCCTGTGCCGTAAACTCGACTCTTTTTATTTCTTTTGCGAGATCCATTGCGATCAATGCCGTGTTAATGCAGTGCGAGCTGAGTTGCGCGGCTGGATCGTTATCCCGCTCCAGGAGTCGGGCCAGATTGCTGTCAATTGCCAGAAGCATACTGAGATCGGCCACAATGACGCGGATCTTTTCCCAGAGTTGTTCATGATTGTATGTTGGATCAATTGCCAGCGATATGACTTTTGAAAGTTCTTCCCTTGCGTTTTTCAGTACAAGTTGTCGATTCTGTGGTATCGGTATTTCCAACTGTTCTGCAGCCTGGTAAATTGCAGAAGGGAGGCTGTCGTAAAGGCTGGATTGTTTAGCAGGAGGTGGGAGTGGCATTCTGGCTGGTTTTTGTGCTGCAGGCTTCTGTGTGGAATCGGTATATATTCGTGTAGGCGGATTTGTATCGGTTTTACGGGGGGGGGGCGATGCAGGGACCGACGCAGAAGGTTGAGTCGTTTTCTGGTTTCCCTTGGTATTACCGCTTTTTGCCATCAGGTCACTTAGTCTCATTGTCAGTTTTTTCCTATCAGGCCATCCAAAACCTTGCAGAACCTGTCAATGTCAAAGCTCTTTTTATGGATGATGGCGTTTACCTTTTGTTCCAGTCTTTGTGTCTCGCTTTCTGAAATTTCGGCTCCTGTCATGACGATTAAAGGCAAGTTCGCGGTGCTTTGATTGTTGCGTATAAAATCAATCAAATCCCATCCGGTTATGCCATCCGGTAGCACGAGGTCAATTATGGCAATGGCCAGATTGCTGCCTTCGCTCGTAATTATGGTGTTTGCTTCTGTTCCGTTTTGGGCTATGAATGTATCAATATTTCGCTTTGACAGGAGCT
>MHBM01000125.1:26560-37906 GCA_001804885.1 Lentisphaerae bacterium RIFOXYA12_FULL_48_11 | reverse complement strand
TATTCCCGACAAGTTTATCGTCATCAACAACAAGGGCTTTCTTTTCCAATATAATCATTGTCTTTCTCGTCCTGCCTCACTTATATCTTCAACCCCGACTTTGCTTTTCTCGCCAAGTGATGCCATTAACAATGCTGTGTCGCACAGGGCGTTTATTTCACGGGGATTCCCTTTGCTTAGCTTTTCCACTTCAGCAATGGCGTTTTCTTCAAATATGGATATGTTACCGCCGGCTGTTTCCAGCCTGTGCTGCATGTAAAGAGGGATTTCGTCTGGGTTCAGGTGGGGGATGTGGAATTTCAGTCCGATTCTCTGAGTCATCTGCGGGATGGGGCGGAGAATATCGTTTAGCTCTGTCTGTCCTACAAGGATAAGTGTAAGAAGGAACTGTCCTTCAGCCTGATGATTCAGTAACAGACGCAGGTCTTCGAATATGGCGGATGATCCAACGAGCTGTGCTTCGTCAATAATTGCAACACAATGGCGGCTTGCGGCATGGTGCCTGTCTAGAAGATTGTTAAAGGCATGAAGAACTTCATATTTTGACTCAGACTGTATGTTTTCTCCAATCTGGTAGGCTATTTCCCTGGTGAGGTCAATTGCTTCCATGCGAGGATTGCTTATTAATGCGATACGATAGTCGTTTGGGGAAAGCCGTTTGATTACTGTCTGGCAGAGAACACTTTTCCCGCTGCCGTAGTCTCCGGAGATCATTGCCATCGCTTTTTTGGTCTGGATGCAGAAAAGCAGACGTGTTGCTGCTTCTCTGTGCCCTCTCGATTCGTAGAAAAATCGTGGGTCAGGTGCATTTTCAAAAGGCAGGCACTTTAATTTCCAGTATTCCGTATACATATAAACCGTTGATTTTTAAAGTATTGAACAACTGTCCAGGACAAATTCAAAACCCTGCAGGGAAAACGTCGTCTTGTTTACGACGGCGTTGACTTCCTGAAGTAACTTGGTCTTCTCTTCAGATGATATTTTGGTTCCAGACAGGATGATTATTGGAATATTACTGTTATTCTTGTCATCCCTGATCATTTTTACAATGTCCCATCCTGAAGCATCTGGCATAAGAAGGTCCACAACTGCCAGCTGAAAAGCATTATTCTCAAGGACTTGCTTTACTTCTTTACCTCCGGAAAGTGCTATAAAATCGGCACCTCGCTTCTGGACAATTCTGGCAACAATCTCACGAATAAGCTTTTCGTCATCAACAATGAGAATTCGCTTATTTTCATCCATAAACAGTTGACCCCACATCACTAATGAAATGAAGAATTTCCTTTTGTATGTTGATCAAAGACAGTTATAAAGTCAATGCTTCTTTCGCAGGGGATAAGCGCTCAGGCTATAATGGTTTTTGGTTGTTTTTCTGTGAGCCAAGTACTTCCAGAAGGGCAAATATCACATAGATACAAAGGGCCTGAACTAAAAGAGCGATACCCCCGTATGTTCGTGCTTCAAAGAGGGTGATAGCTCCAACACCTATTCCAACGTTTAAAAACCAGATAGCGAGTACGACTTGTCCGCGGCTCAATCCCAGTGCTTCAAGACGATGATGCAGGTGATCCTTCCCCGTGAATTCAATCCAAGATCTGAATGAATTGACTTTTCCCTTCGCAATTCTTGCTATGGTCGTAAATGTCATGTCGTAAATGGGGACCGAAAGAACCAGAATCGGGATAAAAAGGGATACAATAGGATCGTTCTTTGCCCAGCCGCCCTGCACACTTAAGGTTGCCAGGTAAAACCCAAGAAAATTACTGCCTCCATCGCCCAGGAAAATCCTGGCAGGCTTGATATTGTAACTCAGAAAGCACAGTGTTGATCCAAGTATTGCCATGGCACAGAATGCCATCATTTGAGATGAAATGAGGGCGGAAAGGGCGAAATAGATTATGCTTGTTCCTGCTACAAGCCCTGAAACAAGTCCATCCATCCCATCAAGAAAGTTAATAGCATTTGTAATCCCGATTATCCAGATTACCGTAATGATCCATTCAAGATAGAGTCCACCCGGGATCTGAGACAGAAATGTAACATGAATGCCGTCTGCGATAACGATTATGCATGCGGCAAGCTGACTGACCAGCTTTATAGAGGCCGGAACTCCCCGGTAATCGTCCAGCAACCCAATAATTAAAATCAAAGTAGAAGCAATAAGGATAGCTTTGACGTTAGGCATCACGTAATTGAAACTGGTGGCGATGAGTAGTGCTATGATTACGCCGAAGTATACAGACATTCCTCCCCAGCGCGGCGTCGGCACGGAATGAATACGTCTATCGCTCGGCTGATCCATCGCCCCGAGTTTTTCGGCAAGTTTGATTATGAGCGGTGTGGTTAAATAAACAATGCAAACAGAGCTGACAAAAATTATGATCAATATCATAATAAATATTGGTATTGGTATTGCGTAAGTGATGGCTAGCAGGGCAAGACACAACAAGATAAGTACATGCCCGAGCATTTTCCCTGTGAAGTTCATTTCATATCCATTGGCTTAAATTTTTAACGCGCTACCATTCAGCATATTAGAAAATACATTTCATTCTGCTAAGAGTTCGGGCAAAACACGACAAATCCGTCTTATTTCTCTTCTGGTTAGACCAGGATATAATGGCACGGAGAGCAGGGTTCGTTCAAGCATTTCGGCGTTGGGGCAGTGGCCGCCAATGGAGTGGTGCAAGGCCTGCCATGTTGGTTTGTTACAGGATATTCCGGCTTTTAGTGATTTCTGTAAAATTGATTGAAGATTCTTCTGTCGTGATGCCAGATATCTGAAGCAGACACACTGCGGATTGGAGGATTTTAAGCGAAAGGAATTGTTTCCAAGTGCCTGATCAAACTTCTCGGCTATGGAAGAGCGTTGCCTGATATTGGCCTGCAGGCTGGAAAGTTTGGCCACGGCAAGGGTTGCACTTATATCGGTCATTTTAAAGTTGAATGCTTTCGCTCTGGGACGTTGCTTGTCGCAATCTCGTAAACTTCTGATTATTTCTGCAGTCTTGCTATGCTTCGTAATGCAAGCTCCGCCTTCACCTGCGGGAACCAGTTTTGTTGCGTAAAACGATAGAATTGCGATGTCACCCTTTGTGCCTGTCAATGTGCCGTCCGGATAGTGTCCACCAATTGCCTGTGCGCAGTCTTCAATAAGCGGTATACCTGTTTTCTTTATGGAGCCGATGTTGGCAAGAAAACCGAACATGTGCGGGACAATCAAGGCTGCGGTTTTCTCGTCAATGAGAGGATCTATGGTTGAAACATCAATATTGACTGAGTTCTCTCCACTGTCTGCGCAGATTGCTGTGGCGCCAGAGAGATTAACGGCGGCGTAAAGACTGTTACATGTGTACGAGGGGATTATTACCTTGTGCCCTGCCTTTATTCCCAGTGCCAGTAATGAAAGATAGAGTGCCGCTGTTCCTGAAGATACGACAACGGCTTCTGCACCGTTGTACATGCGGGAGAGCTTTGCTTCAAGTTTCTGAACTTCTGAGCCCTGCGAAAGGTGACGTTTTCCAAGTGCAGTAACAACGGCTCTTATTTCTTTGCCGCTTATATCAGGTCTTGAATGTGGAATCATGCCATTGATTTCTTATGTGATACTCATCAGGTATCTAAGTGGTTTGAAGGCTTCTGCATATCTTACCTTTGCCATAAATCCGTAATATGCGGCAAGGGCGTTTACGCTTTCAAGTATATCAAGGCCGGTAGGGTATTTCTTGCTTACCTGCGATTTGTGACACGCAAGCAGCTTGCACTTGCCTTTGAGGGTAGTTCCTATGTCCGTATAGGTGTCGGGCAGGAAATCAATGGATGTGTAATCGTGATAAAAGAGAACCCTTCCGATGTACCTGCAGGCTGTGATTGCAGAACTTGCCAGCGCCTGGTGGTCCTGGTGTGCATCATTTGGAGCATTTACAAAAACAATGTCAGGTGAAGCTTTCTTTAACATGCCCTCGATTGATGTGATAAGTGCGCGGTTCTGTTCCAGATGTGTATCCTGGAAGCCACCCCAGAAGATATCTGATGCACCCATGAGGGCTGCAGCTTTTTCCTGTTCGGCTATGCGGTTAGTGTTGGTTGTTGCAGACCCATCAGTCATTACGCCAAGATATACCTTATGTTTGTTTGCCACCGCGGTTAGAAGTGTTCCTCCACAGCCGTATTCGATATCGTCAGGGTGGGCTCCTAGAGCAAGTATATTCATGTTGATATCTTCCACATTTATAATCTCAGTATTTTTCTTCCCTGTTCGCCGCCTCCGCAGTTCATTAATCCATCGAGAGCAGACAGGTGCGACAGGAACTCAGGCGCCTGTTTTCGGTCATCATAACACTGCGGATAAACCGGGTGCAAGTATTCTTGAAACTCGATGTTAAGGCCTGATTTCCTGAACTGCTCCATGTCGAGGTAGTCATGTGCGCCTGCCCCGGACAGATAGGTGTCAGCACCGACATGTCGGCAAATGTCTATCAGCCGGCCTGTAGGGTCCATGCTGAAGTCGGGCAGTTTCGAACAGACGAGAAGTTTTGTTTTTATTTCGAAACAATTGATTAGCCATTCCACTGTGGCCTGGTTAATTCCGGCAAGATATGACCAGTCAGACTGGATGATTTCAAATAAACGCGGAGTGAAAACCTTGAAAAAAGGAGCTTTCCCATAGCTGTATTCGATCGATGAGATAACCTTCTTCCTCCATCTTGGATCATTGGCGATCAGTGTCTGGTTGATCGTGTCGCCAAACTTGAAGCTGACAGGTATTGTAAGCCATTTTGCTTCATTGCCGATACGGATTCTGTTCCTGTTCTGGTATTCATTCTTCTTGTATTGCACGTTGTCCAGGAAGACAAATACATCACATGAACTGATCTTGTTAAGATAACCAAGCCAGGGCAGAAACTGAGGTTGGTGAATGGCGCATTTCATTGTCAGGAGAATACAGAATACAGAATACAGAATCCAGAAGGAATGTCATCCTGGCCATTATTTGGATGTCGATCAAATATGCCGATGCTTCTCAAGAACAGTCCGGTATACGTCGGCTATCTGCTGAACCATTGTGCTTTGGTCATATTCAGGGAAGACTGATTTGGCGGCGTTCCGGCCTATTTCCTTCATTGTCACTCTGTCGGATTCCACTCTTTTCAGGGCGGCGGACAATGCGTCGATATTTTCTCCAGGGACAAGTATTCCGTTTCTGCCGTCTGATATAAGCGAAGGAACGCCACCCACTGATGTTCCTATGGTCGGAATTCCTGCAGCCATTGCTTCGATGAAAACACGCCCCATTCCTTCATTCCTGCTGGCCAGCACGAAAGTATTTGCCGCAGACAGGGCAGGGCGGATATCGGGCATGCTTCCTGTAAATCTAATGTTTTCTCCGACAGGAGATTGCGAAGCAATTGATTCCAGCCTCTTGCGTTCATCGCCATCTCCAACTATTGCGAGGTAAACGGGCTGTTGTGTAAACCGTGTTTTGATGAATGCATTAATCAGGATATCGAAACCTTTTACTGGGACCAGTCTGCCGATGGAGATGAAAAGAAAAGCTCTTTCCGGAATGCTGTATTGCCGGCGGAATCTTGTACCCTCAGCGGCATCGATGTTTGTCAACGATGAAAGAGGGACTCCGCTGTGTATCGTTACATATTGTTCGGTCTTTCCTATTCCGTTTTCAAGAGATTCAGAAGTTTCGATGTCCGTGAGGGAAATTATTTTATCTGTATGTTTGGCCATCATTCTTTCCATGTAAATGAACAGCCATGTCAAAATTGGGCCAAAGTAACCATAGAAAATATGTCCATGCGGAGTATGAATAGAAGGTTTTTTGCAGGCGTGTGAAGCCATGCGGCCAAGAACACCTGCTTTCGATGTGTGCGTATGAATCAGATCAAAATGGCCATCTCTTATAATATTTCTGAGCTGTCTCATTGCCTGCCAGTCTTTTAGCGGGGATGGGTTTCTTACGAGGTTTGGAATCAAGAATTGTTTGATATTCAATTTATCCAGAAGATGTCGCACAGTACGATCTGGATCATGCGTTGGGCCATATGCGAGAAAAGTATCGAATCCGTGTTTGCGTAATTGGTCTGCACTTACTATCGTATTGGTGGCTGACCCGCCTGGATCAAGGCGGGTGATCACATGCAGTATTTTTGGCATCTGTGCTGTCATGAGAACTGAAACATATTGCACTATATTAATGGCGCTTGCCAGTTTTTCGTTGTGTCAATCATTTGCTGCCGACGATGAATGGATCTCGGGAGAAAGTGAAAAGCAGTTTTCCTGTATAGTCCATGCTCATAGCAAGTTTTCGGGTGAGGGGGCTTATTCGCTACCTGAGTTGACGGAAGTTGCCAAAAAGTACGATATCGATGCCGTATTCCTGACTGATAACCTGACGTACACCCTTACATATGGGCTTCCGCCATTACGACATATATTCTGGGTAAATTATTCGCTTGGAAGTGTTCTCAGGGGCGGTGCTGCAACCTATCTTCATGGAATAGCCTCTGAAAATACAAGGCAGTCAGACGTGTTGTATATCCCTGGAGTTGAGGTGTGTCCCCGCTTCTACTGGGTAGGATCCCTTCTTGGGACGAACCTGGTATGTCATGATAATCAACGTAACCTCATGGTCCTTGGGACTTATGATAAGGACGTTATTAATGGAATTCCGGAAGCGTGCGGTTATATGTGGGGCAAGAATCCGTTTTTGATTCTTTTGACAAGGGGTACGCTACTGTTTTTTCTTTTCGGCTTAACCGGCTTTTTCTTTCTCCCTCGAATCCTGGCCGCCAGTTCTGGATATGGAATGGAAACTATCAGACGGGCATTTGTTATAGGGGTTATACTTCCTTCTCTGGTTTTGATGATTATCGTTAACCTGCTGGCTTCAGCTGTACATTCTCTTCAGATTTATGAGAGGAATGAAGATTACCTGTATGAGAAGAAGACTCTCAAATACATGGAAAAACATGATCTCTTATGTTATTGGGCGCATCCGGAAGCTTTCGATGACCAGGACTTCAGTCGTTACCGCTTCCATATACGGACAGATCCTTATCCAAACATACTTTCTGCAACCAGTGGCTATAGTGGCTTTGGGGGTGTTTATGAGGATAAAAACACTCTGATCGATCCAGGTGCAGCATGGGACAGTCTTCTTCTTGATTATATTGACGGAAAAAAGCTCAAACCTGTCTGGGCTTTCGGAGAGATGCTTTATCATTATGAAGGTCAGGCTGGCAAAAAGCTGGGAAATATTGAAACTGTTGTGTGGGCGAACGCAAAGACAGCTGATCTGTTATTAAAGGCCATCAGGAACGGAAAATTTTATGCGCGTCAAAATGCAACAAATCAGTCGCTTATCCTGAATAAATGGATGATCCGTTCTGTGAAGGATGGCAACAAGGAAGTATTCGCCTCAATCACCTCGCGAGTGCCGGGCGAAAAAGTCAGTATTCAGCTGATTTGCAATGGCAATGTCGTTCATAAGTCGGCCGACGTGATTACACCGGTGGAGTTATCTTTCCCGATCATTCCAATAAACGATTATTCAAAATCTTACTACCGCCTTATGGTTTCGGGAAAGGCTCCACTGAGGCTTGTGTCCAATCCGCTCTTTACTTCGTTATCAAGTCGTTGACGGTTTCTGTACGTTCTTTTGTCTTTTTGAATCCCTTGTCACCTTCTTTGATTGCTCCAAAACCACCGTGGACAAGGATAACAATCCCAGCTGCGGCTCCGATACTCAGAAGAGATGCAAAAATAGCTGGGAAATATTTCATTTTAAGCAGAAGACAAGTCATGGGGGCAACGATAGCAATCAGTATTATTGAGGAGGACGCAATAGGGGCCCACTTGATCAGTAAGGCGTTCTTGATCGTCGGTGCGAGATAAATATTGAATGCAATGACAGCTGCCAATGCGAGAAGAAGACCTGTTCCTACGACTGTAAGAGCCCTGCCGTTGTCAGCCATAGTTGCTCCAAATGCTTTTCCTATCCACCGTAGGACAATCATGGCTGAGAAAATGGCTGCCGCAAGACAAACAGCGATTTCAATGTCAGATGCCTGCCCTGAATTTCCGAGCAACAATTTAATTATTTTTAAAGCTTCATTTGTCCATATGTTCATTTGCTATAGGCTCCTTGTGATTGATCATCTTGCGTTCAATAATATTCTTTCTTTGCGTATCTTGTCGATAGTGAAAAAATAGGCTTTGCAGTTGTTTTTCCTGATGTTTTTACATAATATAAATATAAGTAGTCTGATTCTAAATAATGCTCTAGGTTTGGAAAAAAATGGAAGATTCAGATAATAACATGAAAACAGGTGGTTCGGCATGTTCTTTTGCGGATGCCGAAAAGCTAGTCAGGGGAATGGGCCTGATTTTCAGCAATACATTCCTTTATGGCCCCACACACAGTGTCACCAGGAAGGCAATGGATGACTGTTACATTCATCTGACGGAGTTGATGGGGAAATGTGAGGAAGTTGTTATTACGGTTTCTGATGAAGGTCTTGTTGTTGAAGGGCATACAATCGAACAGAAGAATCCGCTTGTTCGTATGTTCGTGACCCAGATTGGGAGCCTTGAAATAAGTACTTTCTCTCTGACGCGTGGCATGACCAAGGAGAAATTTGACGATTTGATGGAGGTGATGAACGCGAAGCCTGAAGAACTGAAACAACTGGGTGGGTTTGTTTCGGTCATCAACGTAAGCGGTCTGGACAATATTAAAGTTAAGAAAGTCACATACCGCCAGGTCGAGGAACACGAAGAAATTGTTGATAAGACAACAGTTGAAAAGGCTGCTGTTGCAGATGCCGCGGCGAAGATGGCAAATGTTGCAGAAATTATGGCTTTTCTTGGAGGGGACTCGCATGGCGATCAGGAAGTGGCGATAAAGGCTGTTCAAAGTGTTTCTTCGGATTCCCAGCAGCTTGCAGACTTGATCATGCAGGCGGCTGAAATTCACAAGGAATCCTCGGCCATAGATGATGCAAAGTCATTTTCCAAGCTGGTCATTGACTGTCTCAAGCGTGCGTACGAAGGCCTGCTTAAAGATCCGTCCATCAAGACTCAGAAAGGCAAGAAGAACCT
Source organism: Lentisphaerae bacterium RIFOXYA12_FULL_48_11 (assembly GCA_001804885.1). Classification (GTDB taxonomy): domain Bacteria; phylum Verrucomicrobiota; class Kiritimatiellia; order UBA8416; family YA12-FULL-48-11; genus YA12-FULL-48-11. Next base: position 28,789 of record MHBM01000125.1, on the reverse strand, counting down.
TGCCCGTACTCTGCTTACTCTTGAAGAGCAGATGCTGAAAAAAATGAACGATCTTGCACCGGGTGGTTTAAGCGATGAAGATACGCGTGCTATTACCGAGACCATTGAGGAAATGAACGATGAGCTCAAGATTGATTCGCTCACTGATGAATTCATCAAGAAAAAGAGTGCGGCAAAGGCGAGCGAGGAACGTATCCTCAAATATCTGAAAAAGCGGGGTTTGGAAAATATTGATGAAGCAGATTTGAAAGATAAGCTCGAAGAGTCCGGTTTGTCCATGGATGAATGGCAGGAAATGCTTTTAAAAAGTGGCGTTCGAGGCGGAGGCGGAAGCGGCGATAAGGAAGGAGATGACGTAATTGGTGTTGGTTCTGCTGTCGGGCATCTTGCCGCTCTTCTTGTCAAAATGGAGGAAAAGTTTGCCAAGAAAAGACCTGCTGAAGGCGGTGTTGTCGATGCTGGTGAGTTTGCGGATACATTGAAGGAAGTGGATAAGGAAGTTACCAGCCTTGTTGTAAAGGCTGGAAGAAAAATTGATGCTATTGTGGAGACAGTAAAGGCCGACAGGGAGGCAGAAAAAAAAGGGCAGCAGCCTTCTATGCCTCGTGCAAAATTGATGGAAATACTGGCTGAAGCCGTTCAGGAATTGTGTCAGCCTCTGGCGGTAATTAACTGTTCTCTGGATATGATGCGGTCTAATGTCCTGGGGCCAGTGAATCCTCAACAGAAAGAAATGTTGGACCTGGCCTCTTCTAATGGAGAGAGGGTTGTTACTCTTGTTAACAAGTTGATGGAGATATCCGGTGTCCCGAAGACCCTGCAGCCTGATGCGAAGATTCAATCTTCGCTCTACTGATGTCCTCTCGCGATTATACAGGCTTTGATATGAATAATAATGAAGAAATAGGCATAAAAGACGAGAACGCAAAAACGATGCGTATCGATATTCACCCTGATTTTCTTGGTGAATCTCTGGCCAGGAAGAACCGTGAATCCAGGACGGAGATTAAAAGTGACACTCTTGTAATGACGGCTGGCAAAGTTAAAGAATGCAGGCGGAGCCATGAATACGAGAAGCTGCTTCAGAGTATCTACGATGCTGTTTTGATTACCGACGTCAGGGGCAGGATAATCGATTTCAATTTCAGGGCTGTTGATTTTATGCTGTGTGATGAATCAGAGCTGGCGGGGGCCAATATTCTCGGTTTGATTTCGGGTGCGGATGAATCCCTGTTGATGGCTATCAGGAAAAACCTTCAGGATCACCGGTATACATTGATTGAGGCTTTCTGTGTCCGGCGCGACAAATCTACTTTTCCCGCTGAGGTCGCAGTTAATAAGATCGACCTGGACAAGGATGGACAGCTTTGTTTCTTTGTAAGAGATGTTTCGGTGCGAAAACGTGCACAGGACGCTCTGGAAGATGCGTTTAGAAGACTTGAGGAACATGATCGAGCAAAGTCGCAATTCGTATCGAATGTATCGCATGAACTGAGGACACCTCTGACTTCTATGATTTACGCAGTTGCCAATATGCTGGGTGGTGTCGCTGGTCCGATTTCAGACGGTATCAGGAAATACCTTGAACTTTTAAACGGTGACTGCAAGAGGCTTCTTGGAACGGTGAATGATATTCTCGATTTAAGAAAAATTGAAATGCGGACATTTACGCTGGCCAAAGCCAGGGTACCTTTTTACAGGATTGTCAACAGGAGTGCTGAGTCCTTGCGTGTGCAGGCAGAGCAGCGGAATGTAAAGTTGATTATTCATCCACCCAGGGCGGCATGGTTTGTTGAATCTGATGCACAGAAATTCGAGCGGGTGATTGTTAATGTTGTGGGGAATGCCGTGAAATTCACCCAGAACGGTGGCTCGGTTACGGTCACTGTGTCTGACGATCTGGAAAAGGCCGGGCATGTCCAGGTTATAGTCCGTGATACTGGGATAGGTATTCCTGTCGAGGCTCTTGAGAAAGTTATGGAACGGTATTTTACCGTTGGGGAACAGGCATGTGGAACGGGGTTAGGACTGGCAATATCAAAAGAGATTGTCGAAATGCACGGAGGCAGCATAAAGATCGTCAGCCCGCCGCCGGATGGTGGGTCAGGAACTGTAGTTTATATAAGCATGCCCACGGCCGAGGCTCCGGAAATATTGATTGTTGATGATGATCCGGCAATTCTTGACCTGCTGGAACAGCAGGTCATCTCACAGGGATACCGGATTGCG
>MHBM01000125.1:22794-26494 GCA_001804885.1 Lentisphaerae bacterium RIFOXYA12_FULL_48_11 | reverse complement strand
GATCTTGTTTTGCCCAAGGTTGATGGTAGCGAGGTAATTTTGCGGATGAAGAGTGACAAAGTTCTGACGAGGATTCCCATCATTGTTGTCACCGGTGCACATGTCAGCCGGGCAAAGGGGGAAATACTCCAGAATTTTGCAATACCTGCGATTTCCAAGCCATGGCATGAGGCTGAACTGCTTGACAGGGTGGAGGGCGCATTTTTCGGGAGTGCTGCTTTGAGTAAGTGAAATAGAACGATTTTACTGGAACATTAAGCGATAATTCGACAACCTAATTTGTCATAAAAGGAGTATACATGGATAATCAGGGAAAAAGGAAAATCCTGCTGGTGGATGATGATACCAGTCTTTTGGTCACCTTGAGTGATTTTCTGCGATATGAAGGTTACGATGTTGTTACAGCCGAGAGTGGGGAACAGGCTTTAAAGAAACTTGAGGAATCGATTCCCGACCTGATCATACTTGATATGAGTATGCCGGGTATGGGCGGTATTGGTTTCCTGAAAAGTATTTCAACCCTTGGAGGAAAACCCAATTATCCTGTTCTGGTACTTACGGCCAGGGCTAATATGGCGGAGTTTTTTGCTAATGTCGAAGTGGATGGTTTCGTCGCTAAGCCGTGTGCTCCCAGTGATCTTCTTATGGAAGTCGGGCGTATCCTTTTTTTGAGAGGAAATAACAAGGCTGATGATGGCCTGGAAAAAGCCGACGAGAAAAAAGGTATACTTGTAGGTGATGATGATGCCGCAAGTAATCAGGCCATTTGCCATGCATTGATTGATGCCGGCTACATTGTCGAAAGTGTATTTAAGGGCCCCGAGGTTCTGGAAAAGGCAATCATTTGGAAACCTGACATTGTCGCCATGAAAGTTGTTCTTGCAGGGATGAATGGTGATTCAGTCGCTAAAATGATGAGAGAGCTGCCTCACACCAAGGATATTCCTGTAGTGCTTTATGATGACTCGGAGTCGCAGGTTCCTGAATCAAAATATACTCAGGCAGGGAGCGGAGTGAAGAAATATGTCAGGAGTACTAAGCCTGAGTTGCTCTTGTCCGCGGTGAAAGATATTCTGAATGGCTGAAAAGCAGGGAGTGTCCAGTGCGTTGCCCCAAGTGCGGAAATATCGAAGATAAGGTTATAGACAGCAGGGCGGCCAGAAATGGCAGTCAGATCCGCAGACGGCGGATGTGTCTGCGTTGTGGTTATCGTTTTACAACGTACGAGGAAGTGATTAAGACCCAGCTGAGAGTTGTGAAACGTGACGGAAGACACGAGGATCTGGACAGGAACAAGCTGGTAAGTGGCATTCAGCGCGCCTGCGAAAAGCGGCCAATCAGTACTGAGGATATAGATAAGCTTGTGGACAGTATAATTGAGGAGCTGGAAGGCGAATTTGAATCGGAAATTCCTACCGAGGCCATTGGAAGAAAAGTGATGGTACGTCTTGAGAAACTGGATGAAGTGGCGTTTGTTCGGTTCGCATCTGTGTATCGACGATTCAAGGATGTTAATCAGTTCCTTGGCGCAATTAAAGGGTTGATAGGAAAAGAATGATCTGGAATCCCAAGCACAGGTTTAAATCTGAGAAATCGCCGCTTGTTTCCCATATTACTTCTGAAATAGAGGAAGTTTGCGGGGACGATCTGGAAATTGATAAATCAAAGATCGAAGAACTGGCAAAAGCTGTAGAGTCTTTCCTCGAGACAGAACACGATAAAGGCGTCGCAGATTCGAAATATATTGTAATGCTTGCTTCTCGAGCGTTGTCTTCGATTGGAGAAGGTGCGGCCGGTCGGCGTCTACTTGTGTTTGGTACCGGGTTGGTCAAACCATCGGAATGGGAAGTTACCGGCGAAGATTCGCTGCTGGTTCTTGACCTCAGGGAAATGATGGTGAGGGAGAATGCTCCGCTTGAATTGATATTCTTCAGCACTCTTGGAATGGTTCTTGAATCTATTGCTGATGCGTGGGACAAGGCAGAAGGCCGTGGAGTTCTTGGTTTGAAGAATGTCTTTTCAACAGGGCTTGCCTTTCTCGGGAGTAGCAGCGATGTCCGGCGAATAGAAATGCTGGGTGAAGAAATTAAGACTGCTTGCGAGCAGAAACTTGAGCGGATTTGTGCTGAGAGGAAATGGTCTCAGGTTCCCAGGGTTATGAATCTTGACATTTAGGCTGAACTTGTTTTTTCTATGACACCAATGAATCAGAATCGACGACAGTTTATTAAGAAATTCCTGGCGGCAATTCCATTGGTGCTTGTGGCCACAAAGGGTGCTGTTTGTGAATCTGTTAAGCCGAGTGTTGTCCAGTCCTACAACCTGGATTTTATTACTGCGGATATGGATATATTGAGGCGTGACTCATGGACACAGGTTTTGCCAAGGACTTGGCTGTTGAGGCAGGCTACGGAGTTTGAAAAAATTACGGTACATCATGTTGGTAAGACGAAGAATTTCGACATAGCGAAAAAAACTGTTGTTAGGGATCTGGATGGGATTCTGACTGAACATATGGATCGGAGTTATGGCGATATAGGTTACCATTTCATTGTTGATTATGCAGGGAGATTATGGGAAGGGCGTTCGCTTGCTTTTGAAGGTGCTCATGTTTCAGGGCAGAATGACAGGAATATTGGCATAGTTTGTTTGGGTAATTTCGATGTTCAGAAGCCGTCGGAAGGACAGTTGATCACAGTTGAGCAGATCATCTATGTTCTTAGGGAACAATATGGCATCAAGCAGAACCGCATATTTGGACATTGTGACCTTGGCCCCAGTGCCTGTCCCGGAGAGAACCTCTACCCGAACATCATCAAGCTGAGGGAGTGAAGAATATTATCGCAGTATTACTCCTGCAGATCCGTTTTTGTTTCAAAGAAAAACTGGAGAAATAAAATGTTATCGCACGACAGAATAAAGGCGCAACTGAACAATGTTCTGGAACACACTGACTTCAACTGGCTTGGAAAATGCGAGAAGGGGAAGGTAAGGGATAGTTATCGGCGGGGCAAGCAGCGCATCCTGATTGTTTCAGACCGGATTTCAGCTTTTGATGTTGTTCTTGGTACAATTCCATTCAAGGGACAGGTTCTTAACCAGATGGCAGCCTTCTGGTTTGAGAAAACCCGTGATATTGTTCCCAATCACGTTATATCCGTGCCAGATCCGAATGCAATGCTGGTTCATGAGTGTGAGCAGATGCCGCTGGAATTTATTGTGCGTGGTTATATAACCGGTGTTACCAAGACATCGGCATGGTACAATTATCAGAACGGTGTGAGAAACTTTTGCGGTAATCTTCTTCCCGAAGGGCTTAAGAAAGATCAGAAACTCGATAAGCCCATATTGACTCCCACAACGAAGCATGAAAAGCACGATAGGCCTATTTCTCGAGATGAATCCATAAAAGAAGGTTTGATCGATGCTGAGAGTTTTGATGCATGTGCCGAGATATGCTTCAAGCTTTTTGATGCCGGGGTTAAAGAGGCTGCAAAACGTGGGCTGATCCTTGTTGATACCAAATATGAAATCGGGAAGCTGAATGGTGAATTTGTAATTTCAGACGAGATCCACACGCCGGATTCTTCGCGCTACTGGTTCGCCGATACATATTCGGAGCTTTTTAAGGCCGGAAAAGACCAGAGGAAGCTCGACAAGGAATATGTTCGGGAGTGGCTGGTGGAGCAGGGCTTCAGGG
>MHBM01000125.1:0-22774 GCA_001804885.1 Lentisphaerae bacterium RIFOXYA12_FULL_48_11 | reverse complement strand
CTCACAGAGGCAGTAAGAATAGAAGCTGCCCGGCGTTATATCCAGGCCTATGAACTTGTTACCGGAGGAGAGTTCAAGGTCGATGATTCTCCCATCCGGGAACGTCTCGAGAACGCTCTGCGAAAAATCTGATTATTATTCCCAGCTTAACTGTGCAGATTTCAGCCTGTAGAGCAGTTCGTTAATGACACGTTCATCATCTTTCTCATTCTTTGACTCGAAAGTTGCAGAGAACCTCAGGAATGAACCAGCGTCATCCCATGGGACTGTTGAGACCAGATGATTTCTGATCAGGAACTGTGACGCTTCCTCTGCATTCTTGAATGACACATTACCTGCTTTTTTTGGGGCTGGAGCATAAAGATAGAACGTTCCGCCAGGCATGCTTGTTTCAAACCCCGATGTTTTCAGTGCACCAACCATTTTTTTGAGACGTTTTTCGTAATGTTTTTTAATACTATCTGAGAGTTTTCTGTCGGCTATTCCTGCACATGCTGCAACCTGGATCGCCTTGAACTGTCCCGAATCGACATTGTCTTTTACTTCCGCATATGCCTGTACAATCCGGCTGTGTCCGGCTACAAAACCAAGGCGCCATCCGGTCATGTTGTAACTTTTGCTCATTGAGTGGAGCTCGATTGCCGTATCTTTCCCGCCTGGTCTGCTTAGAATCGAAAGAGGAGATCTGCCGTACACGAGCGTGGCGTAGGCCGCATCCTGAACGATTAGTATGTTGTGTTTCTGCGCGAAAGCAATCAGCCTGTCAAAGAATATTTCTGATGGTGCCGCTCCCGTAGGATTATTCGGATAATTGACATAAAATAATTTTGTTTCTTTGAGAATGTCCGAAGGAATCTTGCCTAGGTCGGGATAGAATCCGTTTTCTTTCAAGAGTGGAAGTTTTACGACCTTTCCTCCAAGATAAGCTGTGTGAGTGGCAAGTACCGGGTAACCAGGCGTTGTGACCAGGGCTACATCGCCGGGGTTTATGAAGCATAGCGGCAAAAGTGCAAGTGCCGGTTTTGATCCTATGCTGTGATTGATTTCCGTGTCAGGATCGAGATTCCGGACGCCGAAGAATTTTTTCATATAGTCGGATGCTGCTACTTTGAATTCCCTTATTCCGTTGTCGGCATAGCCACGGTTTGACGATTGATCCACGGCTTTCTTGAGGGCCTTGCGGATTGGGGCTGGGGCAATTTGGTCGGGTTCTCCCACTCCAAAATCAAGGAGTTCGACATCAGGATGATTTATCCTCGCTTCGGCTTTCGCCCTCTTGATCTTTTCGAATTTATAGATCTCGTTTGTTGTTCCGAATTTATCGCCGCCGATTCTTGCGGCAAAGAGTTTTTGCATGTTCATATCTATGCTGCCTCCACTATGTGTAATCAAAAGGACTGGATTCTACCGTGCTTATTCTGTGAGTCAAGCAGGGTGTAACTATAAGGATGGGGAGGCATTATGTCGTTGTTGTGCCTAATAATTAATGCTAGATTGATTCCGGTAAGGGATTGCGAGTTCTCAAGTCTATAGTATTAATTGAAGGAGGTTATATGATTAAAAAGCAATTTACGTTATATCTTGAAAACAAGCCCGGGGAGCTTTCAAGGGTGGCTAAGAGCCTGGCCGCAGGAAAAGTGAATATTGAGGGTATATCTGTTTCTGCAGGGGCTGATGTGGCGCTGGTGCAGTTGATTGCAGATAATGCATTGGCTACAAAGAAGTGTCTTGTAAAAATAGATGTTCCCTACACGGTCCAGGACGTAGCTGTTGTGCCTCTTCGAAATGATCCAGGTTCTCTTGAGTTGGTTGTTTCGAAACTTGCCGATGCGGGCGTAAATATCGACTATGTTTATGCGACAACATCTGTGAGCAGGGGATACGAATGTTATGTTGTTATCAGTGCTCGTAATCTGTCTAAAGTCGAGGCTGTTTGCAGGAAATGCATTAAGAAATAATTGAACCGGCTTGTCAGGAGATGAATGCTTGCAGGACAACCCCCTGTATCTTTCTGATTAACTGTAGGCTTGACGCGCCGTATCATGATTCCAGTGATACGCAGGATGTGATGGCGGACATATCGATCCGCGGTGTTTCATTTCTGGCCTGTATTCTTTGTATGTTGTTGTGGTGTGCGTATATCGACTGGTTCGGCTTCGAGGCTCGTTTTTATTTTCTTGATTTCAAGATTGATGGCTGCTGCATCTTCCATTCTGCCTTGCATGGTCATTTTTTTCTGGAGATTCACCAGTTTTTCCTCGTAACGCAGGGTTGAGGCGCGTACTTCTTTCTTCTTTTCCGCAAGTACTTTGAACTCATTATCCCTGAACTTATTCTGCAGTACTACCAGTTCCTGGGGCGATGACGCCAAGCTATCTTCTGGAATTGTAGGGTTATCTTCCTGCCTGGAGAGTTCGTCACGTACGGCAGACCATCCTTCAAAATCGCCTTTCTTCTGCATGGCCGTCTGAAGCGCAGTTAATTCAGTCATATAGCTACGCTGCCATGCCTTGACTCTTGCTGCATTGTCATTGTCGAGCTTCTTCAGGGATTCTGCATACTCGTTCTGATATGAAATAATATCGCCAACTTTGGCCGTAGAAACGGCTACATGCTGGTCTTTTTCCAAAGGCTTGTCATAGATATTAACTGCGCCCCAGAGTTGTGCGTAATTTTCCAGTAGTGTGCGTAGGAGCGTTGTTTCGTGCAAATAGTTGGCGAGCATGTAGAAGGATTTCAGGCCCTGAGTGGTGGGGCGGCCAAAATAGTAATATACCGGTGCGGCACTGAATACATAGATAAACAATAGGCAGAGGAATATGGCCGCGATTTTGATTATTCGGAGCCTGGCCTTTTGGAATTTTATTATCCTGATTAGGAGCGCTGCCTCGCTGCTGTTTCCGGATTTACTGTCAATTATATCGCGACATGCCCGTTCGGCATAAGACCATTCCTGATTGTCTATGGCCTTGCGGATTTTCCTTAAATTGCCGCTGACTATCAGGGCGGGTAGTTCCCTCGCCAGGTCGACGAATGCATGATCGCTGGCGATTGTATTGTATTCTTCTATGTATTTTTTTATCAGTTCGTAATTTTCCAGGGGCTTTTCTCTTTCAATCGCTTCCTTGATCTCCTTGCGCCTGTGGATGCACCGTTGGGCTTCTCGTCCCATGGAGTCGATCCTGTTTAATAGCTTTCTGCCGTTGATTCCAGTTGGCTGAAACCGCACGGAACGGCTGGCTTCATGTATTACCAGCTCGTACGATTTTTCGTCCCAGTGACGTTGCATTCGCTTAAGGAGCAGATTTGCCATTTCATATTCTCTGGCATCAGCGCCACAGGCGCCACAGAATTGAATGCCAACTCGAGTGTCAGCTCCGCACTCAGCGCAGGTTTCGCCACCATCCCATCCGCACTTACCGCAGTAACTAATTGTCACCGGGTTCAGTGTGTCGCACCATTTACAGCGCCAGGTGATTTTGACAGTGGGTACTTCGATTGTTGATGGAGCTTTAACAAGCAATAATGCAGAAGTGAATTCCTTGACGGTATTCCATCTTTTGTCTCGGTCGGTTTCAAGCGCTTTGACCAGAGGCATTCGAAGCGATTCAGGAACTTCGCTCTCTCGGAAATATCGGGGGTTTCGTCCGGTAATACTGAAGTATAAAATTGCACCCAATCCATAGACATCGGCGCGTTGGTCCGTCTGGCTAGCGTCGGTTTCCTGTTCCGGTGCACCGTACCCGACCGAAAGCATTTTTTCTCCAGGGACGGTCAGGTGTTCGTCACCCTGTCCTATGCGGCGCGCCAGTCCAAAATCGGCAAGTTTTGGTTCTCCACTTTCGTCGAGAAGGACATTTGACGGTTTGAGATCACGGTGAATTACTCCACAATTATGGGCATATTCAATGGCCCTGCATAGCTTGAGGAGAAAGCCAAGAGCGTCGTCCTGCGAAAGTGGACCTGAGTGTTCAACACGGTCCGCCAGGGTGAATGGAAGGTGAGGCGTTTTGTCGGGCGAAGTTTCGGGAGGGCCCGGTACGTACTCCATAACTATATAAGGGCCTTCGGAATCTTCTCCCAGTCCATATACATGTACTATATGAATGTGATTGAGCGCTGCGACAGATTTTGCTTCTCTGAAAAAACGTTCTTTGAGGACAGGATTACTCAGGCTTGAACGATTGAGGCGTTTTATGGCAACGTAACGACCGAGTTTTTTGTCCTGTGCCAGGTAAACAATCCCCATTCCTCCGTCGCCAACCTTATCGAGGATCGTATACTGTTCATCAATGGAATCCATTTTTAAACCGGTTCTTGTATCCTCGCTGCGCGGGTGGATTCCGAGTTCTGAGTCTGAGAGGCGGACAGTTTTATCAGGTCGATGCGCTTCGGTTGCGATCTGTGTATCGTCTTTTGGCTCGACTTTAATTTTAGGTATGTCTTCGATTTTTCGCATTTCTCAACCTTAATGTGGATTCATAGTACCAACATCTTTCGAGCAGGATATACTATAAAATGAAGGAAATTTATGCTCCGATTTGAAACTTGGTGCCTAAAAACCATTTTTTAAGCAAAGTTGCAGGGAAATTGCTTGACGGGACAAAAAGAGTAAAATAAGTTTAATTATCAGTCTATCTATCCTTGAAGGGATGTCCATTAATGAATTACGGAGTAATTGTTGCTGCGGGTAAAAGCGAACGCATGGGACCGGAAGTTGACAAGGCTTTCCTGAGTTTGGGGACAAAGCCAGTACTTGCTTATTCGCTTATGGCCTTCGAAAAGTGCCCTGACATTGATGGGGTTATTCTTGTTGTTAGGAAAGATAGGGTTGATCCTGCAAGAGCCATGGTTCAATTGTTCGGATGTTCCAAAGTTAAAAGAGTCATAGCTGGAGGTAATACTCGCCAGGTGTCGGTGAAAACTGGCCTTTCCCATTTGAGCAGCGATGTTAGCATTGTTGCGGTACATGATGGTGCCAGGCCTTGTATCACGCCTGCAATTATTACAGAAACCATTAAATCAGCTAAAAAATACGGGTCTGGTGTTGCCGCTGTAAAAATTACAGATACTGTTAAAGAAGTGAAAAAGGGGTTGATCGTCAGTAAAACTGTGGATAGGACCATGCTTTGGGCTGTTCAAACCCCTCAAACTTTTACTCTGGATCTTTTGTCAAAGGCTTTTGATGCGGTTCATAAGAAAAGACTGACGGTTACCGATGAGGCGTCGGCTGTTGAACTAGTTAGTCACGATGTCCGACTTGTGCCAGCGGCATTGTCGAATATAAAAATCACGGTACCAGATGATCTGACTTTGGCGGCTGCCCTCCTTAGACTCTGATATCTTTACTTCTTCCTGTTATGGATAAAAAATACGCAATAATGGGTGATATTCATGGCAATCTTGAGGCGTTGGAAACCGTTGTCAAGGATGCCAAGGAACAGGGCGTAAATTCCTTCGTGTGTGTTGGCGATGTTGTCGGATACAATGCCAATCCAGCTGAATGTCTTGAGCTTATCAAAGAACTCAAATGCGTCACTGTCAGGGGGAATCACGACCACTATTGTTCTCATGATGAGTGTCTTGATGATTTTCATCCGCTGGCTGCAAATGTTGTGGATTGGACACGTCATCAACTGACTCCTGAACAGATAGAGTGGCTTAGACAGCTTAAAATGGTCTGCATAGTAGATGGTTTTACGATTGTTCATAGTACCCTTGATATGCCGGAGAAGTGGGGCTATGTGTTTGATACCCTCGAAGCAAACGCTAATTTTACATACCAGTCGACTTCTGTTTGTTTTCATGGTCATACACATGTTCCCATAGTGTATGAACGTCAGGATGTGGTCCGAAAAGAAGCGTTGACGAAGCTCAAAATTACCCTTGGGAAAAAATATTTTATTAATGTCGGAAGTGTCGGACAACCGCGTGATGGAGATCCACGCTCGGCTTATGCAATTTACGATGTTAAAAATAAGCTGGTGGAACTGCGCCGTCTGTCTTATGACATCTCAAAAACGCAGGAGAAAATACGAAAAGTACATCTGCCTGAGAGACTGGCTAAACGTCTTGAGGCAGGGAAGTAAGAATAACCTGGAAGGAGATAAACAATGGCTCATGTAATTTCTGATAAATGTACAATGTGTGGTAGCTGTAAAGAAACGTGCCCTTCTGAGGCAATTAATGAAGGTAACCCCAAGTTTGTAATCGACGCTGACAAGTGCGTGGATTGCGGCCTTTGTGTTGATGCTTGCCCGGTTGAAGCAATTTCTCCTGGTGCATAGGATTTAGTGTGTATCGATATCTTTTTGGACCTGTACCGTCCCGTCGTCTGGGGTCTTCCTTTGGTGTTGACCTTGTCTCTGCTAAAACTTGCAGTTTTGACTGTGTTTTTTGCCAGGTTGGAAGAACCGGCGTTCTTACAATTGACCGTAAGGAGTATGTCCCTGTTTCTGCAGTAGTAGCAGAGTTACAGGATTGGATAGGGCATGGTGGGAAGGCTGATTTTATTACACTGGCGGGAGCCGGAGAGCCAACTCTCAATGTTGGCTTTGGACACGTAATCGATGCTATACATCACCTGTCGAAGATAAAAACGGCTATCCTTTCCAATGGTTCACTTTTTTACATGCCGGAGGTTCGTCTTGACGCTTGCATGTCAGATCTCGTGAAGGTTTCGCTGGGTGCGTGGGATCAGGATTCTTTTGAAAAACTAAATCAGCCGATTGCCGGTTTGAAATTCTCATCTGTACTTGAGGGGTTGAGAGTTTTTGGCAAAGAATTTAAAGGTGTTTTGTGGCTTGAGATTTTTGTCGTAGCCGGCATCAATGATCAAAAAGAATCGATGCAGCGTATTGCGGATTTGGCCTTTGAAATTGGGCCTGATCATATTCATCTTAACACTGTTGTGAGGCCTCCCGCAGACCATAGTGCCAGGGCTGTATCATTAAAGGTCCTGGAGCAATTTGCGTCATTATTCTCTCCTGTGGCCGAAGTGATTCCCAGCTTTTCAACGCGAGATCCATCTATGACAGATGGCGGTAAAAAGAATATCGCAGGGCTTCTTGCAAGGCATCCGTGTCGAATTGAAGATGTCGCAATGTTGTTTGGTGGAGATTGTGCAAAAGCGAAGGTGCTATTGTCCGAAATGCTTTCTCAGGGAGATGTTCGTCTTGAAATGCATGGAGAGCAGTCGTTTTACACGGGTGTTGATCCTGATGGTTGTAAAAACAGGACATAATTGCGGCGGATTCTGCTAAATAGGCTGTAATAGCTGCTATTTTCCGCTCGCAATTAGGGCTCTATCTACATACCTTACTGGCTTTTTAGGAGATCGATGGCGATATGATTCAATTGCTGAAAAAATTATTTGGAACTAAACATCAGAAAGACCTCAAAATTCTCAAGCCCCTGGTTGAGGAAGTTAACCGGATCGAGGTCCAATACCAGTCGCTCTCGGAGGAACAGCTTCGAGCAAAAACTATTGAGTTTAAGAGCCGTTTGGTTGCCGGAGAAACACTGGATGATATTCTGTGCGAGGCGTATGCGGTTGTTAAGAATGCCTGCAGACGACTTGTAGGAACAAGAAAGGAAGTCTGTGGTCATGAACTTGTCTGGGATATGATTCCTTTTGACAGCCAGATAATTGGCGGAATAGCGCTTCATCGTGGTAGGATTGCGGAAATGGCTACGGGAGAAGGCAAAACCCTGGTTGCGACCATGCCTATGTATCTCAATGCGCTTACCGGCAAGAATGTCCATCTAGTTACTGTAAATGATTACCTTGCAAAGCGTGATGCGCAGTGGATGGGGGCGGTTTACGAGTATCTGGGGCTTACCGTTGGTTGTATTCAGAACCAGATGGATTCGGAAGAACGACGTCGTGAATATGCTAAGGACATTACGTACGGTACCAACAGCGAGTTTGGGTTCGATTACCTCCGTGATAACGGTATGTCATATCAGCCTGAGAACCAGGTGCAGCGTGGCTATTTCTTTGCGATAGTGGATGAAGTAGACAGTATTCTCATTGATGAAGCCAGAACCCCTTTGATTATTTCGGGCCCTGCACCTGTTTCATCTCACCAGTATTTTGAGCTGAAGCCTAGGGTGGAAACACTGGTCAGACGGCAGAGGGATTTATGTAATCAGTTGATGCAGGATGCCAAGGGCGACATTGATGCCGGGCAGTTCGAAAGAGCACAGTTAAAGCTTTATCAGGTCCACCACGGCATGCCGAAGCATAAACAGTTGATGCATCTTCTTGAAGAGCCTTCAAATCGCAAACTGCTTGAACAGATTGATAATGCGATGCTGACCGACATGAGGAAAGAAGAGGCAAGAGAACTCAGGGAAGCACTATACTTTACAATTGATGAACGTGGTCATGACGCGAGCTTGACAGACAAAGGCTGTTCAGCCATGAATCCCACAGACCCTGATGCATATGTCCTGCCTGATATGTTGACGGCCATGGCGATCCTGGATGCCGATACTTCAATGTCAGAGGATGAAAAGACAAAGAAGCGGCAGGAGACTCAGAAGAGTTTCTCGGATAAGAGTGAAAAAATTCACAATGTTGATCAGTTGATAAGGGCATATTGCCTTTATGAGAAGGACGTTGAATATGTTGTCCAGGATAACCAGGTTCTGATCGTTGATGAGTATACCGGAAGAATTCTTCCTGGCAGGCGGTGGAGTGATGGACTGCATCAGGCGGTTGAGGCGAAAGAGGGTGTCAAAATAGAGAGGGAGACTCAAACGCTTGCCACGATTACAATCCAGAATTATTTCAGGATGTATCAGAAACTGGCGGGCATGACTGGTACGGCAGAAACAGAAGCCGATGAATTCCGTCAGATATACAAGCTTGATGTTGTTGTTATCCCGACCAACCGGCCTGTGCGCAGGATTGATTTCAACGATGTTATTTACAAGACACAGAGGGAGAAGTTCAAGGCAATCGTGGATGAGATAGCGGATTGCCACAGCCATGGCCAGCCTGTCCTGGTGGGAACAATCTCTGTCGATACATCCGAGTTACTCAGCCGTATGTTGAAGAGGGCCAATATCCCTCACAATGTTCTGAATGCAAAGAATCACGAACGTGAAGCTGAAATTGTGACCAGGGCAGGACAGTCTGGTGCGGTTACAATTGCTACGAATATGGCCGGAAGAGGTACGGACATCAAGCTCGGAGAGGGCGTTGTTTATGTCGACAGGAGTGTGATTACCTCCGGAACAAGGCTTGAGGACAAGCTTGATGGACGGCTGCTTAAGGATCTTCTAAGTGAGAGGCCTTGTGGCTTGCACGTGATCGGTTCGGAACGTCATGAGTCACGTCGTATTGATCGACAGTTGAGAGGTCGCTGTGCGCGTCAGGGTGATCCAGGTTCTTCAAGATTTTATGTTTCCCTTGAGGACGATCTGATGCGTCTTTTTGGTTCAGATAAGATCGCCAATATCATGAGCAGGCTTGGCCTTGAGGAAGGCCAGCAGCTGGAACACAGCTGGCTGAATAGGTCCATCGAGAATGCGCAGAGAAGGGTTGAACAGCAGAATTTCTCGATACGAAAAAGAACTCTTGAATATGACGATGTGATGAACAAACAGCGTGAAGTCATATACGGGTTCAGGGGTGAAATTGTGAGAAGCCCTAGTGTCAGAGAACGCATATTTGATATCATGGGGGATGTTATCGATGAACATGCCGAACTTCTTGAGGGCGATGATGAAAATGCGGCAACGGTATTTATTGACTGGGTTCGGACCACTTTCCCTGTGCCGATCAGGCATGAAGATGTAGAGAAGAAGACTGCCAAAGATGTTGCAGACGCTGTCTTTGCCCGGGTCAAAAAGGCCTATGAAATCAAAGTATCAATGGAAGATCCGGCCCGTGTGCATGACATGGAACGTTATATTGTTCTGCATGCGATTGATTCGCAGTGGCAGGATTACCTGAGGGCAATGGATCATCTTCGTCAGGGAGTTGGCTTGAGGGCATATGGTCAGCGTGATCCGCTTATTGAATATAAAAGAGAAGCGTTCAATATGTTTGACGAGTTGATGACAACCATCAAGCAGGATGTGGCACTGTCGGTCTTCAGGTCTACAACATCAGTAGCATCTTTTGAAACATTTTTGACGGAACTGCCACGGCGACTGGTACATGATGAGGTTTCCATCCTGGGTGGAGGAGCTTCCCGTGGCCTGACTGGCGGACAGGGTATGGATGGCCTTCCCGAACCTGCTTCAGGCGGGGGCGCTCATGCTCTGGATCCCATTAAGCGTGAAGAGCCGAAGGTTGGTCGCAATGATCAATGTCCTTGTGGCAGCGGTAAGAAATACAAGAAATGTTGCGGCGCAAAATGACCTTTGCCTTCCTGAGATCATATGACTCTCGGTATTTTATCGGCGCTATTGTTTCCGGTTTACTTCTTTCAATGGCGTTTCCTCCCCTGGAATATAATAGTTTAGCCTGGGTTGCTTTTATTCCATTGCTGTTCGTGCTCAAAGAAATGCCTTTACGACAGGCTTTTGGATGGGGCTGGCTCAGTGGGCTAGCCTTCTGGATGTTGTCTGTGGCCTGGTTATTGAGGCTTGCAATTACTGGAACGAATATCCTGGTGGCGCTGTCTGCCTGGTTTTCGCTATCCGCATATTGTGCTCTTTATACAGGGGCATTCTCGTTTGTAGCGGCTTTTATATGGCAGATGATAGGAGTTGATCGGCAATGGCGTAATATCTGGCTGGTTCTGATTTTACCCGCAGTGTGGGTTGGATTCGAATATCTTCGGTCAACTTTATTTACCGGTTTTGCGTGGAACGCATTAGGGATTTGCCAATATCGCCAACTGCCGATCATTCAGGTTGCGGAATTCGGAGGTGTTTATGTGGTATCTGCCTTGTTAATGATGGGCAACACAGCGCTTATGCTGATAGGAATACGTTTTTATGCGATGTTCAGGAGAGATACAAATATCAGGAAGCTGAATGTTGAGTTAATGATTTTGTTGGTGTTTCTGTCTGCTTGCATGTGGAAATATTTTGAAGTCCGCAAACTGGTCTCACTTAACGAGAATAAATGCAGCTTTGTGAGAATTGCTTCCGTTCAACCCAACATACCGCAATATAAGAAATGGCCATTACAGTATGAAAAAGAAATATATACAAGGCTAAGGGAGCAGACTCTGCCTGCGATAGCGGCAATGCCTGACTTGATAGTGTGGCCCGAGACTGTTGTTCCATCCCTGGTTAAGCGTGATCCTGAATGTTCTGCTTTTGTCTCTGACCTGGCCGGACTGGGTGTTCCAATACTGGTTGGTTCGCTCGATTGTGAAATTACAGCTGACCGGGATGTTTTTTACAATAGTTCAATTCTGATCATGACGAATGGTACAGTGGCCGGTCAATATAACAAGAGGCATCTCGTTTTGTTCGGCGAATACCTTCCTTTTGAACATACATTTAAGTTTATCCAGAAAATGGCTCCGCTCGGATATAGCTGCACGCCAGGAACAACAAGCACGGTGTTTCGACTTGAAAAGAAAGGAATAAAATTTTCGGCGTTGATCTGTTTTGAGGATACTGTTGCATCATTGGCGCGTGAATCGGTCAGGAATGGTGCGCGACTGCTTATAAATCAGACGAATGATGCATGGTTTGATGGTTCCTCGGCGCATGTTCAGCATATGGCGCATTGCGTATTCCGGTGCATCGAGAACCGTGTGCCGGCAATACGATCCGCAAATACTGGGGTTACGTGTTTCATTGATACTCTCGGCCGACTCGATATTTTAGAGAAAAATGGAATGCATAGAGAGTTTGCCGATTATGTGACTGGTAAAATTCAAATACCACCTGATGACATGCGGTTAACTGTTTATACTCTGTTTGGCGACCTTCCGTTTGCTGTGCCATGCGGAATTGCTGCCGTATTTCTTCTTGGGTGGGCAGTTCTCACAGTGAAAAAATGTGATGTTTGATGACTGCCTGTAAATTATGGGCTTGAGCCTTACCGGATATTTGATCAAACTCCTATGAAATGGTGACGAGGAAAGGGAGAAGTAAATGATAGACGATATTAAATTACGATTGAGTAAACTGAATGCACGCATGGCTGAAATGCGAGGTTATCTTTGACGTCGCTAATCGTGAAAAGGCGCTAGCTGAGCTTGATCGTCAGGCATCGACTCCCAGCTTTTGGAATGATCAGGCCAAAGCCCGCCAGACCATAGAGAAGACCAATCAACTTAGGGCAATCCTGAAGCCATATGGTGAATTGGGTACTCTTCTTCAAGACTCAGAGCTCCTTGTGCAGCTGGCAGAGGAAGAAGAAAATGAGAATCAGCAAAGTCAGGTCCTTTACGAGATTGATTCCCACTTGAAAGATGCGGAAAGAACTTTTAACAAGCTCGAATTCCAGTTGCTACTGAACGGAGAACTCGACGGGAATAATGCCTACCTGACCCTTCATGCCGGTGCTGGAGGAACGGAGTCTTGTGACTGGACAGAAATGCTTATGCGCATGTACAGGCGCTATTGTGAGGATCGTGGTTTTACGATTGAAGTTATGGAATTTCAGCCTGGTGATGAGGCCGGGATAAAGAGAATAACATTTCTGGTTAGTGGTTCCTTTGCCTACGGTTATCTGAAGGCAGAGCGCGGCGTGCACAGGTTGGTCAGGATAAGCCCGTTTGATTCCAACAAGCGTCGCCATACTTCTTTCGCTGCTCTGGATGTTGTAGCCGAGATTTCTGAAGATGTTGATGTTGAGATCGATGACAATGACTTGAAGATTGATACATACAGGTCAAGTGGAGCCGGCGGACAGCATGTAAATACAACTGATTCGGCTGTCAGGATCAGTCATATTCCGTCAGGTATAATTGTTGCGTGTCAGGCTGAACGTTCCCAGCATATGAACCGTATGAAGGCAATGAATATGCTGCGTGCACAGTTGTACGAGAAGCTCATGGATCAGAAGCGGCAAAGTATGGAGAAATTCTACGGTGAGAAGGGTGATATTTCATGGGGTAACCAGATACGGTCTTATGTTCTGCAACCTTATACTTTGGTGAAGGATCACAGGACAGAGGTTGAGACAGGAAATACAGGTGCGGTTTTAGATGGGGATATACATCATTTTGTTGAGGCATATCTGAAGAAGAGGGCGCAGGATATCAAGGTGGCATAAAATGCCGGGGCATGGCTGAAAATCTGAGGTGAAAATATGTCGTTTAAAAGTATGACAGGTTGTGGGAGAGGTTCCGCTACTGCAGGCGGTATTCGGGTTGAGGTTGAGCTGAGTTCGGTTAATCGCAAGCAGTTCGATGTGCATGTAACGATCCCGAAGGCATTAACGGTTCTTGAACCGCGCATGGAATCGCTTGTTCAGAAATTCATTTCTCGCGGGAATGTCACTGGTATGGTCAACGTCACTGTTTCGGGTAGCGCCGTTCGGCGCTGTATTTCAGTGGATAAGAATACGGCAATGGCGTATGTGCAGGAACTACGCAAAACTGCGAGAGAGCTTGGTCTGAAAGATGATCTTTCTGCCAGATCTCTGGTTGCCATTCCAGGCGTGATCAAATACGAGAGCATACCTGAAGATGTGGAAAAAGTGTGGTATTTGCTGGAGAAATCGTTGCGGAAGGCTCTGCAGGCTTTAACCCGGATGAGAGCCCAGGAGGGATTGGCACTTCAGAAGGATCTTCTGCGCCGTTTTGCTGCATTACGGAAGGAATTGGATCACATAAAGAAAGTTGCGCCAACAATTACAGAAAAATACAGGACGTCACTTCAGCAGAGAATCGAGAAGGCTGGTATTGCTGGTGGTTTGAGCAGTGAACAGCTTTTAAGGGAGGTTGCACTCTTTGCCGACCGGTCGGATATAAGTGAGGAAATTGTACGTTTGGAAAGCCACTTCAGTCAGATTTCGGGTATTGTGAAGTCCTCGGAACCGGTGGGGCGCACGATGGACTTTTTATGCCAGGAAATGTTCAGGGAAATTAACACCATAGGTTCGAAGGCGAACAGTGAGGAAATATCACGGCGGGTAGTCGGATTTAAGGCCGGTCTGGAAAGCGTTAGGGAGCAGGTTCAGAATATAGAATAGGGTTTTCGTAATGCGTCCATTATTAATTGTTATCTCAGCCCCGTCGGGGGCCGGCAAATCTACGTTGTGTGACAGGCTTCTGGCTGAGCGAAATGATATTGTTTATTCGGTATCCTGTACAACGCGGAAACCGCGTGGGGATGAAATTCATGGCAGGGAGTATTTTTTCTTATCTGAGGAGCAGTTTGATGAAGACGTCAAGTCAGGCCGTTTTATTGAACACGCGATAGTTCATGGAAATAAATATGCTACCCCGAGGTCTATGGTCCTTGAGGCCATGAAGTCTGGTAAAAGTGTGATTATGGATATTGATGTTCAGGGAGCGCGACAGATTCGAAATGTGCTAAAATCGCTGCCTGATGATGATTTGATTAAGAAAGGGTATACTGATATATTTGTTTCACCCCCATCAATGGTGGCACTGAAAGAACGCTTGGAGCGCAGAGGGGAGGATACTTCTTCGGAGATAGCGCGACGGTTGGCTAATGCCCAGATTGAAATGGATGGTAAGAACGAATACAAATATATCATTATCAATGATAATCTTGACAAGGCCTATGGTGAGCTGAAAATAATTCTGGAAAATGAAGCAAAGAATAAAAATTAAAAATGTTGTTTTGGGCGTTACAGGGTCGATTGCCGCCTATAAGGCCGTCGAGTTGTTGAGAACCATGCAGGTTCAGGGGTGGAATGTCCATGTCTTGATGACTCGGTCATCAACAGAATTTGTCACTGAATTGACTTTTCGAACATTGTCACGGAATCCTGTGGGAGTTGATATGTTTGGTAATCCTGAGAAATGGGCGCCAGAGCATATATCCACTTCCGAATTGGCCGATGTTATGGTTGTAGCTCCATGCACTGCAAATGTGATTGCCAAGATTGCGCATGGAATCGCGGATGATCTGCTTACATGTACGGTACTCGCTTCTGAAGCTCCGCTGGTAATTGCACCCGCAATGAATGTAAAAATGTGGAACAATGCTGCGACACAAACTAACGTTAAAATACTCAAAAGCCGGGGTGTTTGTATTGTTGATCCTGGCGAGGGTGACTTGGCGTGTGGCTATCAGGGTAAGGGGCGGCTGGCGTCAATTGAGAAGATATTATCGGCTGTTAAGGCCTGTTTGAAAAAATAGAAGGAGCTGTGAGGATGAATAAAGGTGTATTGTGGGCTATGTTGATTCTGGTCATTTCTATTCTTGTGCTGATTTTTAACAAGGGTTCGGTTTCTGTAAATCTGCTTATCTGTGAAATCAGCGCAATGAAATCTATTGTTTTCCTTGGATTTATCAGTGTTGGTGTTGCTATTGGTCTACTCATCAAATGAAGACGGCTGTTTTGATGAGGAGTGGTGTCCCTCTGATTGAAACCGTGGAAATGGCGGTCGATCTAAAAAGCAGGATTATTGGATTGTTGGGACGTTCTTCATTAGGTGCCAACCGTGCGATGTATCTAGCGCCTTGTAATTCTATACACACTTTCTTCATGAAATTCAGTCTGGATGTTGTGTTTCTCGATCCGGAGATGAATATCCTTAAAAAGGTGATAAATGTCCGGCCATGTCGGGTTGTGCTAGGGGGGCTGGGTGCGCACGGAGTTCTCGAATTTGAGTCCGGCTGTTTTTGTGTTGATGATTTAAACATTGGGGACAAGCTGATTCTCAAGAATATTGCATAAGACTTTGTTGTAATTGATACCTTAGATCATCGTAATAATTGACACTTTTTTTGAGTAAATAGGTTTTGCTGTGAGATGTGCCTGAGAATCCGATTTTAAAATGAAATCACGTATCAAAATTTATCGCGGTGATATTACCACATTGAAAGTGGATGCCATTGTGAACGCGGCAAACAGTACTTTGCTTGGCGGCGGTGGTGTTGATGGAGCTATACACAGGGCGGCAGGGCCGCAATTGCTGAAGGAGTGTTCATTTTTTGGCGGTTGTCCAACAGGTGAGGCCAGAATCACCAAGGGATATAATCTGCCGGTGAAATGGGTAATCCATACTGTTGGGCCTGTTTGGGGTGGTGGAACATCCAAAGAGGCTATGTTGTTAACCGAGTGTTATCGCAATAGCCTTTTCTTTGTAGAAACGCACAATATCAAGACCATCGCCTTTCCATGCATAAGTACAGGGGTATATCATTTTCCTAAAGAGCAGGCATGTAAGATCGCATTTCAGGCAGTATTGGATTATCTTGAAGTAAATACCTTGCCGGAACAGGTTTTCTTTGTGTGTTTTGGTAAGGATGACTTTGACCTGTACTCGGCTGAAATGCTTAGGCTGAATCAGCTTGGGTAGGTTGCCTCAACTGTAATTGATATACCGCCGCGGGCATTGAATTCACCCTTAACTATGGCTTTCCTTGGCTGAATAGCCTTTACGACATCATCAAGAATCCTGTTCGCCGCCTCCTCGTGAAATGTTCCATGATTCCTGAAAGAGAAGAGGTATAGCTTGAGCGATTTGCTTTCCAGGCAAAGCTTGTTTGGGATGTATGAAATAATAATTCTCCCGAAGTCAGGTTGCCCGGTTATAGGGCACAGTGCTGTAAACTCAGGGCAGTTGAAATGAATCCAGTAGTTCCTCTTGGGGTATGAATTGTCAAAAGCTTCCAGCCTGGCCGTGGCTGGTGAATTCGCGTAAAGTTGCGTGCTTCGATGCAAGAGGGTCAAACCTCCATGCAAAACCTTTTCCTTTTTTCTTTTTTTCCGTGTCATCATCATGCCTATTTTTCCTTCATTTCCCATACACCATCCCAGTTCACTGGCGGGTTTTCAATAAGTTCTTTGCAAATTCTGACATATGCAGCCGAGGGTCCATCAGTGTTGCTCAAAGTAGTGAAGATTTCCATAGCCTCATTAAATTGTCCTGAGTAATAAAGCCGCAGGCCTGCTTCAAAACGGTGGATTATGTCTGCCATGGCATTGTAATCTTCATTAAACATAGGTTCAAAAACTTTGACAGGTTCTTTTCTGCCTTTTACCCGTACAGATGAAATCTCTCTGCAACTGAATTCATTCCCCAGCATTTTTTTTGTGCATGCGGAGATCATTATGCTTGTATTGAACTGTTTGTTTAATCCTTCCAGCCGTGATGCCAGATTTCCTGCATCGCCCAGGAATGTATAATTAAATCTTTGGATCGAACCCATGTTTCCTACCACAACAGTGCCGGTATTAATCCCTATGCGGGCAAACAGGTCTTCACCGTATTTCTGCTTTAGAATGGGGCGAAGTTCTCCGAGTTTCTTGTTGCAACGTATTGCTGCCATGACCGCGTGCTTCTGGTGATCTTTCAGGTCAAGTGGCGCATTCCAGAAGGCTATTATCGCATCACCCTCGTACTTGTCGATGGTACCGCCTTCATCGTAGATAATATCGGTCATGGCTGTCAGATACTCGTTGAGAAGGGCGGTCAGCTGTTCGGGGTTGAGAATTTCTGAAAGGCCCGTAAAACCTGCAACATCGGAAAAGAAAATACTAAGTTCCCTGGTTTCTCCGCCAAGCTTGAGATGGCTCGGATCTTTTACCAATTTGTCGATTACTTCGCCGCTTATATATTGTTTGAATGCAGTTTTCAGGAATCGCTTCTGTTTTCCCTCTATGGCATAGTTCAAAATCGCAATACTGATGAGGGTCAGGGTAATTGATGCTTCCTGAACGCCGATGTTCAGCCAGATATTTTTCGTGTATGCCAGAAAACCGAGGATCATGGGGATAGGCAGAATAAGGATAAATGCGAGTGATGTCTGTGTGCCGGTCTGGCAGAACCTTGCCACCATACCTGTGGCAAGAGTGAGTAGAATTGTGAGGACAATCACGGATAATGGAGATGATTCTTTTATGAAATCGTCTGAAAGAAGGTTGTCCAGTACTGTGGCGTGAACGGCAACACCGGGGTAAATCCGGCTTACAGGAGTAATTTTCTGGTCAAAAAGGCCTGGTGCAGTATAACCAAAAAAAACATATTTATTTCTCAGAACGGAAGGATTGATTTCCGGTTGACCATTCTCGCGTAGCCGTAATTCTGAGTTTATTACGGCAGCAGCATTCAGTATCTGGTAAACTTGAGCAGGGCCGCGATAATTCAATATGGTTGAACCTTCTCTGGTGAACGGTATATCGTGTTGCCCTGCAGTCAGTTTGTTATCGTAGAGTTTAAGTTTTGTGTCCAGATTTCCTGCGAGAAAAGCTGCAAGGCCAAGCGATGCAACGGGCTTATTGTCGAAAATAAGCAAGGGTTTTGTTCTGCGAACTTTACCGTCCGCATCAGGGTTGCCAACTGCATGGCCAAACATGACGGCATTGGAGACAATGTCCGGCACGGAGAATGTAGCCGTGGGCATCAGGAAGTTACTTTGATGAGCGGCGGTAGATTCCTTCAAACCTGTAAGCAGCAATTTTGAGGCTGGCATATCGGGAGGCCAATTTGTTGCTTCTCCATGGGGAAGCGCCAAAACAAAGTGCCCGTTGCTTGCAATGGATGCGCCCAGTCTTCTGTCATCTTCCACACTGAGACGAGAAGGTTCTGAAAAGAAAACGTCAAAGGCTATTGCTTTAGCGCCTGCGCGGGTACAGAAATCTATGATGGGTGTATAAAGTTCACGTACCCAGGGCCACGAACCCATGTCGGTGAAATTTTT
The DNA here is from genome assembly GCA_001804885.1 of Lentisphaerae bacterium RIFOXYA12_FULL_48_11. Taxonomy (GTDB): domain Bacteria; phylum Verrucomicrobiota; class Kiritimatiellia; order UBA8416; family YA12-FULL-48-11; genus YA12-FULL-48-11. Next base: position 4,006 of record MHBM01000125.1, on the reverse strand, counting down.
CTTTACAAAATCCAGGCTGTATTGATCCAAGGCGATAATACATATGTCTCTTGTACTTTGTGCGGGATTTGCGAGAGTCCTGGCGCGAAAGTCCCATGTTGCAAATTCAAGCCAGTCTAAGTGACCGTGACTCCATAAAAGAATAGAGAGAATTGCGCATACCAGCCCGACTCCCATTCCCTGTGCAGATTTAGTAAACATTTTCTTTAAACGACGTATTGACTAAAAGCTGGCCAGTGCCTTTTCAAATCGTGCCTGCCGAGACGCCGGACTTTTTACCTCTCCGGAGTCCTTTAGCTGCGATTCTATAGCTTGTATTCTGTCCTTGGGATCTGGATGTGTTTTACCGAACCCCTTGTCAGGTTTGAGTCTTGAAGCCATTTCGGAAAGCATTTCTTTCAGTCCATTTGGGTTGTATCCAACGCGCTTCAATATTGTAACTGCTACCGCGTCTGCTTCGATTTCCAGTGAACGTGAGTATCCGCTGTTGACCAACGTTGAAGTAATATCCGACAGTGTCCCCTCAAATGCGGTTGTCAATTGGGCCAGCTGTTCGCCGCCAAGGTTTTTTCCGGCCTCGAGTGCGGCGGTCACTGCGGCGTCTTTAAGACGGCTGGTTTTTATTGCCTTTAATCCGTGCATCAATTGAACGTGTCCTACTTCATGCGCAAGAACAGACGCCAAAGCATCTTCGCTTTTACAGCATTTTATCAATCCACGAGATACGAAGATAAGGCCGCCTGGAGCCGCGAAGGCATTGATTTCGTCCGTATCAAGCATAAGGAATCGATATCCACCGAACGTTTCAGGCCTATCTGATGCCATTGCAAGTGTCTGTCCGAGTACGTTCAGATATAAGTTCACATTTGCGTTGTCGCAGGGCTTATAGGATTTCAGGATAGTGGCTCCAACAGATCGACCGATGTAGTACTCGTTTTCCGGTGTCAGTTTGTCGAATACCTTACCGACGGCAGACGTTGTCTTGTTTATGGAATCGGCCTGTGATGTCGAAAGTGTGCCTGTGGCTACACCAACAGCCGTTCCGACCTCGGTGACAACTTCGAGCATTTTACATCCGGCAAATACAGCAAGAATACCAATGAGTGCAAAAACGGGAATAGCTCGTCTCATTTTGCACCTCCTTCTGGAAGCGTTATTCCGCCTTCTTTCAGGAAGTCCAGAACTTCTTTGGTGGACACTTTCATTTTTGCCATTTTATCGATCCAGGTGAAATCAATGTCTGCATGCTTTGCCTTGTATTGTGCTTCTACCTGGGGGGTAAATCCTTTGCCTGCCAGTGCCATTTCACCCGTAGATGCTCCTGTCTTTGCGTCCTTGGAAACAGCCGCAAGTTCAATTTTGTCTTTTGTCAGAGCGGAGGAGTGTATCCATCCTTCCTTTCCATCGGCTGTTGTTACTCTGCAACACTTGTTTTGCTCTTCCATGATGGTTAGCTTATCACCGTATTTTACCGATGCAACAATAGCGGATAATGCAGACGGGGAGGAACGCAGATCGCCTTTCTCGACTTGGACGCTCATAATTTTACCGGCCGCAATAGCGCACGTTAAGGTGCATACCATTGCCATAAATGCGATAATTATAATACGCATACAGTGACCTCCTGATTTGGTTAACTAAAATAATGAATATAACTAACAAATGGAGCATGTCGGGGCAAATGTAAAAACGATTTTTGCCCTTGATTCTGAAGTTGTTCTTTTGCCGCAACTACAAAATTGTTGATGTAAAATTTGCTTCAAAAGTTGATTTTGGCTTTTTGCCATTTCTGAGCATATGCCAGATTTCCACCGCCCTGTCCGGTTCATAGTTTCTGAATATATAGTCTACCCGGAAACGCCTAGCACCGGTATCCACAAGGCTTTTCATGTGATTCACAATACAATAAGGGGTTGCACTTATTACCACGGATCTGCAGTTGCGATTTGTTACGATAACGTGTTCTTTCTTTCCTGAAACAAGGGGGAATTCTCCTGTAAAACATTTTTTTCTGTCAGCGCACTTTCCGATGATCTTCGAATATGCGCAGGTTTCAGAAATAAACATTGGTGTATCCTGGTAAATAATAACAGTTGCCTTGGCGCCAAATTCCCGCAGAAGTCCGGACATGTTTTCCAACCCATCTTCCGGTGAAAGGGTGAAGCGTTTGACTCCAAGTTGAGACAGTTGCAATGCTGCGGCCCGATTGAGAACATAAAGTTGGAAATCAGAAGAAAGTTCTGAAATGAATGATTTAGTAGTATTGATTGCCGATGGAGGTGACGGGTGGAGGAATTGCCATGCAGACAGGTTAGATGCTTCCCATCTGGTCCACCCATGGCTCTTCAGTTTGTCTATCTTCTCCTTTAAACCATTTTCTTCGATATCTCTTGTTATCACCGGGAGAGCTATCCTGATTTTATCTTTTCCGATAAGAGATGAATATTTGTCCAGCTTTTCCGTAAGGCAGGAGCTTGATTCGTTTCCGATGTCTACTACCAGTTCGGATATATCTTTCCAATCAGAGACATCAAATGCAGAGATATTTGAGAAAGCATCCGTCTTGATCGACCACTTGACCTCAGGTGCAGATGCCTGTATCGAAAGTGTTTTGAGTGAATCTTTGATCCCGTTTATGACAGTCTTCGTCTGGGTGGCTATTTCAGATCTAAGATTCGAAGTCACATCCCGCCGCAGGCGGTTTAAAATTGAGACAGGTACAAAGAGTTTTGACGGGTTATTTAGTGAGAACTTGTTTAGCGTGAAATCCGTGTCACCAAGTTTCTCAAACGACTGTTTTGCCATTGCCTCCATGCCTTCAGGTTTCTTGCCTTTTTCAAAGCTCCCGATAATTTCTGACTTTGCTTTCGCGGAACTATGCGATGCAGTTGCTGTGAGATGGGATTCAGATACAACAATCTCGACATCGATGCCTTTTCGTATCTTGAATTCCCCGGGCTTTGGTCTTGTAAACTTATAACGTCGTTTTACGGCTTGTGATGACGAACAGTAAATTGTAGCGTTTTTCGAGATTTCCGGATGGTCCAGAGGTAGAACTACCTGAACGAAAGAACCGGCAGGGGCTTCGAATACCGTTTTACCCTGTCCCTTACCGCTCTCCGGCATGATGATCAGAGTATCGACAGGGAATCCGAATGGCCTGCCTGGTAGATCGATCTGCATGCCGTCGTGTCGCTCGATAGGTCGTTCAGTCCTGAACTGCAGCCTGGCATTGTTGGAACCAGTATTTAAAACCGTCTGAACCTTGCCGATAGGGGCCCCACGGTGACCAACAGTTTCGGTGTCTACAGTATCAGTATTGTTGCTTGATCTGACATAAAGATTTGTCCAAGGACGGCTGAATATTGTCTTTATATCGTCCTCGTATGATTTTTTTTCTTCTGGTCCAGGTTTTCCATCCAGAAGTGCCCTGTAATAGGATGTGGTCGCCGCAACATAGAGCGGGCTTTTCTTCCTGCCTTCAATCTTTAAGCTGGCAACACCGGCCTCACGCAGAGATGCAAGATCATCGGGCAGTGCAATATCTTTCATGGAAAAAGTGAAAGACTTTTTGCCTGACTTCTGCTCAAAAGAGTCACGGCACGGGTAATTGCAGCGTCCCCGATTTCCGCTGCTGCCGCGTAACATTGACGAATAAAGGCAAAGTCCGCTGTATGAATAACACAGCGCACCATGCAGAAATGTTTCCACCTCGATTCCTGATTGCTTCGCAATTGTACTGATTTCTTTGAGGGTCAGTTCGCGGGCTAGTGTGACACGTCGGAAGCCCATCTCACGGAGCGCAATCGCGCCGGCCAGGTTGTGTATTGCAAGCTGTGTGCTGCCATGAAGGGTGAGTGATGGGAAATATTTCTTGATGATATGAATAACGCCAAGATCCTGAACTATGACAGCGTCAACACCTATCTCTGAAATTGTGGCGAGCATTTCGATAAGCTCCGGGATCTCATGGTTAAGAACCAGTGTATTGATTGTCACGAAAACC
>MHBM01000124.1 GCA_001804885.1 Lentisphaerae bacterium RIFOXYA12_FULL_48_11 | reverse complement strand
GCGAAAGGATATATGCAAGATTCAGTCGAAGTACGGCGTGTTTCCGTCGCTGAATGAAAACACCTTTATCTATCTGGCGCTTGTACTGTTCCTTTTCTTGTTGGGTCATTGCATCCTGAGCGGCGGATACAATCGTGAGATATTCGGACCTGAGTGAAAAAGCATTCCATGTCAGAAGGAGCAGAGAGAGTGCCGGTCCGCTTACGAGAAGGAGTAAGTACGGCTTAATGGCGGACGGGGAAACGGCAGCGGCAATGGATGCCCCTGAAACAAGAAAGGAGTTGAGCGTGAACAGAGATGTCATTTCATGAAGCGACACAGGAAGGAATCGGTCTTTGACCGACTCTCGGTACTGCGCGCGGGACTCATCGGGAATGTCTGTGTTCATTCTCTACTAGAACTTTCCTTTCTTACCTCAGCAGATACACACACGGCAACTCATACGATTCAGACATTCAACTCGCTTTGCTCTGCCTTTGGCGCGGATGCTTTCGGCGCTTTTTTGAAAGTCGCGCCTACCTGCTTGACCGGCGGCATGTCTATTTGCTTCCCAGCCAAGAGGTCGGCCACCGTGAGGAGTTGAATCTTTGGATATTTCCGGCCCCATGTTTTCGATTCACAGAATCCGGCTGTTACGGCTTCCGTCTGCATCGGGCCGGTAAAGTCTTCCATTGAAATCAAAACGCCTATTGCCGCTTTCTCCCGCTCCACAACGCCGCGCAAGTCTCGGACGTGATTCGCCGTAACGTGGCCTGCCTTCACTGAAAGGATAACCGTTTCAAACTTCCCGGTATTGTCGCCCTGGAAGACAATCTTGCCGTCAATGCCTTTGTCCGCGCCCTTTTTTCCTTCCGCCGGGCGCGCACCTACAAGCCCCAACGCCCACCATTGGAATTGATACGGGTCCGACGCTGCCAGTGCTGCCGCGTCCGGGACGCTGGAAGGTTCGCCCATGACACAGAAGGGCCGCTTCGTCGGCTCTCCGTACTCCGCTGGCCCCTCCGCCACTTTCGCGGCTTCATCCTTCTTTGACATGGCTGACAGGACAAGTGCTCCGACTCCGAAAGAATCCTTCAAACGTTGTTTGATAAGAGTGATTGCAAGATGGGTAATGTCTATTCCGACCCACGACCGGCCTTGTGTTTGCGCGGCAACAATCGTTGTGCCACACCCGCAGAACGGATCAAGGACAACGCCGTTTTCCGGGCATGAACTACGAATGATCCTTTCCAAGAGCGCAACTGGCTTCTGTGTTGGGTAACCGAGACGTTCCGCCGCTTGCGAGTTAATCGGAGGAATGTCGCTCCAAATATCTTGAAGCGGTACTCCCGCAGATTCATCAAGGTATCTTTTCTGCCGAGGAACTGCTCCGGGTCGCGGTTGTATTACAAGGCCCTGTTTAATCATCTCTGACATTTTGTCTTGGCTGTACCGCCAGAACCGCGTCACTCCCATGACTTCATAAGAAGGATTGCCTTTGGCAGCCCCACCTGGACCCGACATATCCCATAGCCCGTAGCGCCGTCCCGTCCCTTCTTCCGTGTACGGGTACTTTGTTGCAACGTACTCTTCGCCGTGGACGAGATTCACCTGATTCCAGAACCATTCATCGGACTTCGTATAGAACAGGATCACGTCATGGATGCGGCCATGCTGGGCGCGCCCCTGCTTAGCGTCACTATGCGCACTGCTTCGCTTCCAGACAATTTCCGTCCTGAAGTTTGCCGGTCCAAAAACAGCGTCCATGAGTAATTTCAAGTAGTGGCTTGCCGCCGGGTCGCAGTGAAGGTACATGCTCCCGGACTTCTTCAAGACGCGGCGGCATTCCACAAGGCGCGGGGCCATCATGACAAGATATGCGAGCATGTCACACGGTCCAATGAACTGACGGAAAGCTTGAAGAACATCGGCGACCTTGCCGCCAGCGGTCACAAGATCGGCAAAGACAGATTCGTCTTCTTGGCCCCATGTCCATGTGTCTTCAAAGGCTAGGATTTGCGAAGCGGCACGGCTGCCGTCCTTTTCCTGGAAAAGCACGTTGTAATTCTGGTTACTCTTGAACGGCGGATCGGCATAGACAAGGTCAACCGAATCATCCGGCAGGTATCGCTGCATGATTTCAAGGTTGTCGCCGTAGTATAGGGTATTCTCCGTGCAGAATGTTTTTCGCTTCTGCTTCATGTCACTGGAGTAAAGCACACGTCCGGCAGGATTTCGAGTGTTTTTTAAAGGCAACACGCCTCAACCGTCCGATAATCTCCGACCACATCGCACTATATCCGACCATATCGCACTCACTGGACAAGGATAGATAGGCTGAAAAATGTTGAATTAGCCCGAAACAAGCTGAATTACGCGGGTTTGCTGAGGCCATGCAGAACGCCCGCAGAGGTCCGGCATACATCAAGAAACGTCTCTGACATCGGGGCAACCGTTACCAGCCAGCGTTACCAGTTAAGATAAACGCACAACCTATATTGTGCGTTTATGATTGCTAATAAATGACTTGCGAAGGCTGGAGCGGGCGACGGGAATCGAACCCGTGTGACCAGCTTGGAAGGCTGGAGCTTTACCACTAAGCAACACCCGCTTGAGAATCAAGTAAGAGTCCTCATGATATCTATCTGTAAACGCTAGTCAACGCGAATATTACTAGACTTTACAGGTACCGGTTTCCAGGTTTGGGCAGACATCAAGTTCAAGAGCTTCCTGGCCGCAGATACCACAACCCGTACCCGCAAGTCCTGCAACCATGGCAGCATTGTCAGCACAATGTTCCGGCTTGGCCAGCAACAGGCGGACTTTCCGCTCTGACGCTAATTCAGCCAACCTTAAGCGTAGACGATTGTTCAGAGAAACTCCGCCTGCACAGGCAAGATTAAGCCCTCCTGTCAGGGTCTTTCTGCATTTATCAATCAGGGCGTCAATAATAGCCTCCTGGTAACTTGCTGCAATTGAATTCCTCTTATCTTCTTCTCCTGTCATGAGTGGAGAATTCTTGAGGTAATAAAGCAAGGCTGTTTTCACACCACTAAAACTGAAACACAGCTCCGAGTCCACACCTGGAAATCTTGCAACACCATAGCTATGCTTCCCCCTTGGAAACTTGACAAAATCCTTGTTACCCATCCTACTCACCTTGTCAATGACAGGCCCTCCTGGATAGCCCAATCCAAGAAGATTTGCCCCCTTGTCAAACGCCTCGCCCGCCGCATCATCTATCGTACGCCCAAGCAATTTATAAGAACCCACACGATCAACACGGATAAGGGATGTGTGCCCACCCGACACAACCAGCGTTATAAAAGGGCATATTTCTTCAGGGCGTGGCGCATCATCCCCTAGAAATATAGAATAGATATGTGCCTCGACATGGTTGATCGCACAAAGAGGCTTACCAAGCCGAATAGACAATCCCTTGGCAGCAGAGAGACCAACAAGAAGTGAGCTGGCAAGTCCCGGTCCATACGTTGAGGCGACGATATCAATATCTTCCCAAGCCAAACCTGACTTACTTATCGCTTCCACAATAATCGACGGCAATGTTTCGACATGACTTCTTGAGGCTATTTCCGGCACAACACCACCATACGGTGCATGAAGATGCGTCTGACTGAAAACAACATTAGACAATACCTCGCGTCCATGACGAACCACTGACGCAGACGTTTCATCGCAAGATGTTTCAATCCCCAGAACATTCATAAAATTACCTGGCACATACTATTTATTTCTTACATGAACAACCTTCATGGCCTGCAAAAGATCAAACGCACGCTGAAGCTGCCTGTCCACAGCATCCTTATATTCTTCTTTTTCCTGCTTTGAAAAAGAATCGGGTGTCTCGGCACGAAGACGTTTTAATTGAACATCCCTCCATTCCTTTGCTGCAAGGTATACAGGTATATCGGGATCAATACCCTTGTCATGAATCATTTGCCCGGAGGGTGTATAATAACGTGCAGTGGTAATTCGAAGCGCACCCTTACTCTCACCCGCTTTAAGAGGCAGAACACTTTGCACAGACCCCTTTCCAAAGGTTGTTGCTCCAACTATTACGGCACGTTTATTATCCTGTAAAGCACCGGCAACGATCTCGGAAGCACTTGCCGATCCACCATTAACGAGGACAACCATTGGATAATCAATATAACTACCATCTTCCTGGGAGAACTTTTCGTCTTTTGGGACTACACCTTCCCGTCCCTTGGTAGTCACGATCAACTTCCCTTTCGGCAGGAATTTCCTGCTTACATCAATTGCTGATATCAAGAGCCCTCCGGGGTTGTTCCTCAGATCAAGAATAAGGGCATTCATCCCCTGCTGTTTCAGTTTCTTTAACGCCTCATCAAGTGATCCACTGGTAGGCAATGCAAATTGTGTAATCCTCACATACCCGACACCATCACCCATGATTGTGGCACCCTTTACGCTGGGCACCTCTATATCATCCCGCATAATAGTAAGCTGTCGAAGATCATCCTCGTCTGAACGTCTTATTGTAAGAAGAATTTTTGTACCTTTGGGACCACGCATTTTCTTAACCGCAGCGTCCAGTTTCATACCAATTGTTTTTTCGCTGTCTATTTCCACTATCCGATCACCTGCCTGCATTCCCGCTTTAAACGCAGGTGTATCCTCAATAGGTGCAATAACCGTTATTATACCGTCCCTCATTCCAACATGTATACCGATACCGCCGTATTTGCCTCTTGTATCCTCTTGTATATCCTTGAAAGCCTCTGGCTCCAGGAAATCACTATGAGAATCCAAAGCCTGTAACATGCCATGCAAAGCGCCGTTTATGATCTGCTCATATGTTTTTTCTTCAACGTAGTTTTTCTTTATGTGGAGGATAGCTTCGGTCAACAGCTCCATTTTATTGTATGCGGCATCCCTGTTCTCATTACTCGCATTTTCCTCCTGCGCTGACCTGCCGCTTGTTGCAACAACCAGGGCCGTTGTCATGCAATAACAAAACATTCTCAAAGCCGTATTACTTCTGAAATGTCGATTCATCAACCCATATTCCAACATTTAACACCTCCTCGAAAATTCTGAATAAAGCGATTATCCTTCAATAGATAGCATCCTGTCCACGTTTTTCAGCATATTCTTAAAGGAGTTTTGTTTAGATATTTCACCACTCTTCAATGTTATTTCCGTCTTGCGAAAACAAATAATCCGAGGAGAAAATACCATAATGTTATACCCCACATCGGAACGGACTCAACCTTTACACTGCCATATGGAATCCGAGCCATTAAGTCCATAGCCCACATCATAATACCAATCAGGAACAGATTGGCGTGATTGAAAACTACCGCAAGGGATGTCACACAGGCGCCCAGTACCAGAGACAAGCATCCAGTCAGGAGCACAAAAAAAGAAAGGGGAATAACTATCAGGTTGCTCAGCATTCCTATTGGCGTAAAGTTACCAAAATAATATGCAATCAATGGAACAGACGCAAGCCACGCAGCCAGAGACATTGAGACAGTTGACCAGATTATTCCTGCAACACTGCGACCAAATGTTATTGTTTTGGATTCTGCTTGAAGTCGTAATGGATCAGGAATAAGCAAGGCTTGCACTGGTGAATTTATCAATGGGAACAGAACGATCAAACCAAGAACGCAGACAAACGAAAGAATAAACCCTGTTTCTTGTAACTGAGTTGGGGCAATCGACAGAATTAACAACGCAGAAATACATAACGCAGTCAATGCATCCGCCCGTCTTCTGACTATTGGCGCACTCCAGTATATCAGGGCCATGATACATGCCCTCACTGCGCTTGACTGCATACCTGATGCAAATGTGTAAGCACAAAGCAAAGGGCCGAGAAAAAAACCCCAGTAAATACTTGATATTCGGAACATGCCCAGTACAACAACTATAATGCCGCCAAACACAACGACATGTGAGCCCGAAATAGCAAATATATGAAGCGTTCCGGTAAAAACGAATAGTTGCCGCATCTCATACGATAAACGCCTGTATCCCAAAACCAAGGATTGCAGGATATCTGTTGTGTTAGGATAATCGCTTATTCCAACTGTCAACAATGCTGATGCTGCACGCCGCGCTGCATAGCATCTCCTGGCCAACCACCAGCCGTTACTGTCAGATATGAATCTTGCATCAAATGCGCTCGCCTTGACACACACATTCCTGCCATCGCTAAAGCTGCCTTTACGCTTATCTACAAATATTCTCCCGGAAATCTTCCAACGCTCACCATAAAGAGGAATATTAAGCTTATCCCTACCATAAAGTATAATGCGAATGCGCTGGTTATCGAGCACGAGGAGATCCCCTTCTGATTCGGACTTCTCAATCAACAAATAGGATTGAATCACTGTTTGATGCGGTTTCATTGAGGGTAGAACATCGGCGTCAGCATCAATAATTCCTGTCATCTCAATCCGATGACCGTCATAAAGGCTGCAAGCATAACCAGAGCAACGCTTTTGATTCAGTGATGATAAGGACGCAGATAGAAAAGCAGTACAATAAATGCAAAAAAAGATACAAACTGTGGTAACCCATGAAGCCCCTACACTTCCAGCCTTGATGGAGGAGTAAAATACAGCAAGAAGCGCAAATATCCACGAAAGACCGGCAACCATCAGGATGTGTAATGGCACAATATCAGTACTCAGACCGTAATACGTACCCAGAACAAAAAAAAGAGTAATGCAAACAGACGCCCTGCGTACATCATGACTTACCGGAACTGTGTCCAACTATTATCCGTTTCTCACTCCAGACTGCGCTATATCAATGATTGCGGATATGCAAAGAAACTAAATCCTGTCCAGGATTGCCTTATACTTTCCTTGATCACTCTCATCACCTATATCCGGCGATACCATTGCAAGGCTGGCCCTGGCACCCGAAAAAATCTGCTCAGCCAGCGCGAGAATGTCCCGTCCCGTTATTGCTGTTATGTTATCAATAATTTCTTCAGGACGAATGAATCTTCCATAGGACATAAGGTTATCGCCTATCCACATCATTTGATGCGTGGTACTTTCCAAACCAAGTTTCAACTGACCAATGACGTACTCCTTAGCCATCTTTAATTCTCTATGGCCCACGGAAACTGCTTTTAAACGAGTAATTTCCCTGGTGATCAATTCAATTGCCTGCAGCGTTCTTTTCCGATCCAGACCGGCACTGATCACAAGTGCTCCGCTTTCCTCAAATAGATGGGCACTTGAATGAACAGAATATGCCAGGCCATACTTCTCTCGCACCACCTGGAATAGTCTCGAGCTCATATTCTCGCCCAGAATCACATTAAGTAGTCTCAGCGCATAACGTCGTTTATCATTTCGCCCAAATATACGTACCCCCATTGCCATATGCGTCTGCTCAATATCTTTCTTCTGAAGTATCACGTCTCGTTGTCTAACTGAACGGTTAACAGAATCATATCCAGGCACGCGGGAACCGCTTTTTTCTGAGACGAGTTGTTCGACCCTTCTCACGCATTCGCCATGGTCAAGACATCCTGCAAACGAGAAAACTGTATTACTGGGAACATACGCCTTATCCTTGAACCCTTTGATTACACTCTTGTCCATTTTCGCGAGGGTTTCAGGAGTCCCGATAATTGGACGCCCCAGCGCATGTTCCTGCCAAATTGCCTCTGACAGCATTTCCTGAACAACCTGCTGCGGCTGATCTCTGTACATCATGATCTCTTCAATTATGACGCCGCGCTCTTTCTTGATCTCAACCGGGTCAAAACACGGGTCATTGTACATATCGGTTAGGACATCTAACGCCTTCCAGAGGCGATTGCTTGCAACACGCGCATAATAACAGGTGTTTTCTTCCTGGGTAAACGCATTCAGGTAGCCACCATACCCTTCAATTTCCTGAGAAATCTCCTTGGCCGATCTTTTCCCGGTACCTTTAAAAAGAAGATGCTCAATAAAGTGACTTATACCCGAGATGTTCCTGGTCTCGTAACGTGCACCTACCCCTACCCAGATTCCAAATGTCACACTTTGAACACGAGGGAGTGTTGACGTAATGAGCCGGACTCCGCTTGACAACCTGCTTTCCTGAACATCCATTAACACAACATTTACTCCCTGTTTTCTACGTGTGATTGTGCCAAGCGCAACATCACCTATACATGTATATTGTTTAGATCTGCGAGGTTGAGCGTTCCCTCATATAAAGCTTTGCCCACTATAGCGCCTGCCAAATTTGTACGTCTAAGATTCAATAAAGTAATCACGTCATCCCTGTAGGTCACTCCGCCCGAGGCGATGACATCACATTTCACCGCTTTGCAAATCTCATCCACAGCATTAACATTTGTTCCAGCCATCATACCGTCTTTTTCAGTGTCCGTATAGATTATGGTTTTTATTCCTGCCAAATCAATGGTAACAGCAAGATCCACGGCCCTGATCTGGGTCGTAGACACCCATCCCGAAATCTGTACATACCCTTTACGCGCATCCAAGCCAACCGCCACCTTGTCTTCATAACGATCTGCAAGTCTCTTTAAATCTGCCGGGTTCTTTACAGCCCTGGTGCCAAGGATTCCCCGTGCGACACCGCACTCCAGCAATTTAGCCAGATCCTCATCAGTTCTGAGTCCTCCTCCGACTTCTACGGGAATTGAAATTGCCTTAACAATCTTTGAAATGATATCAAGATGGATCGGATGTCCCTGAAAAGCTCCATCAAGATCAACAACATGCAGATACCTCGCCCCTTGGCTAACCCAATTCAGAGCCATGGAGACAGGATCCTCGGAGTAAACCTTGGAATTATCGGCTTTACCCTGAGTGAGGCGAACACAGCGACCATCTTTCAGATCTATCGCGGGAATAACTGTAAACATTAATCAAATCTTTCCTTTTGTTGACGGCAAGGCACCTTTGAGTCTCTTGTCAATACAGACTGCCATTCTCAGTGCTTTAGCCAATGCCTTAAAAACCGACTCATATGCATGATGCGGCTCCTCTCCGTACATCTGGCTAACGTGGAGGTTTAATCTTCCCTGTACCGTAAATGACCGGAAGAACTCCTCAATCAAGCCAAGGTCAAAATCCCTTATTTTCTTTTTTCGGGTTGACATACGCATGACAAGAAACGGACGCCCACCCAAATCCACCACAACCTGACTCAACGCCTCATCCATGGGAACAAGGCCCCAGCCATATCGTGTAATACCCACACGTTTTCCCAAGGCCTTATCCAACGCCTCGCCAAGTGCCAGACCTATATCCTCAACTGTGTGGTGATAATCCACATTGAGATCTCCCCTTGCATTTATGACAAGATCCATAAGTGAATGCTTTGCGAGAAGTTCCAGCATGTGATCAAGAAAAGCAATACCGGTACTAACCTTGTATGAACCTTTTCCATCAAGACATATGCTTATACTGATATCCGTTTCACTTGTCTTTCGCTTAATAGATACAGATCTTTTCTTCATGTAATCTCCATTATCATCTCACACAATCTTGCTAACAGCTTCAAGCAATTTATCAACTTCACGGTCGGTACCAAGAGTAATACGCACATAATTTCCAGTACGTGGACCCTTAAAGTACCTTACAAATATTTTCTTTTTTTTCAATTGCTCAAATAGCTGTTCAGCAGAGATTCCTGAAGGTCTTACCCATAGGAAATTTGTTTCTGATGGATAAACCATATAACCAAGATTTCTCAGAGCTTTAGCAAGGCGAACCCTTGTACCTCTAATTTTTGAAACATTCGACTTCATGTACTTGATATCCGAAAGAGCTTCAAACGCAATCACCTGCGAAAAGGCATCCAAGTTATATGAATCCTTGATTTTGAACAATGCCTCTATCATTTGCTTTGCCCCAACCACATATCCGACACGCAAACCTGCAAGAGAATAAGATTTGGAAAGTGTGCGCATCACCAGCGTGTTACTGAACTGAAGTGCCAGATCCATGCAATGTTCCTTTGAGAAATCCACATACGCTTCATCGATAAGGACCACTCCTTTGAACAATACACAGAACTTCCGAACCTCTTCTTTAGGATACAACATGCTTGTAGGAGCATTGGGATTAGTGAGAAAGAAGAGAGAAGCCTTGTATTCACGAGGCATTCTCCATTCAAAATTTACCCCAAGCTCGACAGGTTTCTTCTGGACATTACGAATTTCAGCAAGAACAGGATAAAGCGAGTAGGAAGGATTAAAGTATCCGATACTCCCAGAATCCTCAACAAACGCTCTAGTACACAAGGCGAGAATTTCGTCAGAGCCATTTCCGGCAAACACATTTTCAATTTTGCAGCCGTGAAATTTGGCTATTTTACAGCGCAAGTTCATGCTGACAGGGTTCGGATAAAGCCTTAACTTGTCGGCATCATATTTTCTGATTGCACGGAATATTCGCGGGGAAGGCGGATAAGGATTCTCGTTGGTATTGAGCTTAACTATGTGTCTGTCACTCGGCTGCTCACCCGGAACATAACCTGACATAACCTGAACAGATTTTCTGATAAGAGACTCTTTCATTTCTTTTCAAACCTTATTTGAGCCGAGCGAACGTGCGCCTCCAACCCCTCTACCCTTCCGAATTCCTCAATTACATGAAGGGTTTCCTCTAAATCCTTCCTGGAAAATTCAATAAAACTTGACCGGCGCCTGAAATCATCAGTTGTCAACCCAGAGAACATGCGCGCCGCTCCTCCAGTCGGAAGAACGTGACTTGGTCCAGCGACAAAATCGCCCGCCGACTCAGGAGTCCACTGTCCAACAAAAACAGCGCCTGCACATCTTACTTTTCCAAGCAAAATACGTGGATTTGCCGTCAGAATCTCCAGATGCTCGGGAGCAAAACTGTTACATACGTCCAGACCTTCTTTCAGATTACGAACTACTGCAAGTAACATACCGCGCTTTATTGTTTTACGTATAGCCGTGGACCTACTCAGTAATCCGCTCTGAAAAACCAGTTCAACCCGGACATCCTCCGCCAATTTGCGTGAAGTCGTTATCAAAAGAGCTTTTTCCCATCCTGTACCGTGCTCAATTTGCGAAAGAAGATCGGCGGCAACATGCCTGGCATCTGCTGTACCATCTGCCAGCACAGCGATCTCACTTGGACCAGCAACCAGATCTAGCGCAACCTCGCCGTAAACCTGACGCTTGGCCGCAGTGACAAAAGTTCCTCCAGGCCCAACAATCTTCTGAACCTTTCTGATAGTTTTTGTGCCATATGCCATCAATCCAATAGCCTGTATACCTCCAACTTTGTAGACTTCGGAAGCACCGGCTGATTGAAGAGCATAGAGAAGATACGGGTTAACTTTCCCGTTCCTGTCAGCGGGCGTACAGGCAACTATTTCTTTGACGCCTGCAACCTTTGCTATCACTGCCGTCATAAGAGCCGTAGATGCGAGCGGTGCAGCACCGCCGGGGACATAAACACCAACCCTGTCCAACGCCACAAATTGTTCACCCAGCTTGCCGCCACACGGTGTACTCATGGACCAGCTTTTCTTTGCACTCGCCAAGGCAAAACGTGTAATTCTTGATATGGATTCGCCTACCGCTCGCTTGAATGCTTTCTCCACATTTCTGCAGGCATTAAGCATTTCAAAATGCTTTACACGTAAGCTGTAATTGGGCAGTACGCAACCGTCAAATTTTCTAGCCCAGTATAATATGGCACTATCCCCATTCTTTTTTACATCAGCGAGTACATCCCTGGCAA
>MHBM01000123.1:11760-11883 GCA_001804885.1 Lentisphaerae bacterium RIFOXYA12_FULL_48_11 | reverse complement strand
ATTGAACCTGGAGGAGTGAAACAGCAGAGTATAAGACTTGCAGTGGGATCCGGTGTGACGGCTGGTGTTAAGATCATAGCTCTCGATGTAATCCTGGACGGCAGGCGGTACGGCGAGAGATTT
>MHBM01000123.1:6053-11728 GCA_001804885.1 Lentisphaerae bacterium RIFOXYA12_FULL_48_11 | reverse complement strand
CCGGGCCGCCGGATACTTCATGTCAACGGGCAGGTGGTTGAATATGTCATGTCCGGTTTCGGTCGACCGGCAATTGTTCTGCTGAATGGTGCAGGTGGACCGCTGGTGTCATGGGCCAGAATTTATCCTGAAATAGAAAGTCTTGGTACGGTCTTCGCTTACAACCGGGCGGGAATAGGCGGGAGTGACCGTGCTGCTGTACCGCAGACCGGCGAAGCTATTGTTTCAACTCTTCGTTGTCTACTGTCTGAGGCGAAACTGCAGGCACCGTACATACTGGTTGGTCATTCGCTGGGAGGCTTGTATGCAAACCTGTTTGCACGATTGTATCCGAGGGAAGTGGCTGGTGTTGTGATGCTTGACGCAACTCATCCGGATGATGACAATCTGATTTTGAAAAGTGAAGGACTTGTCCGGCGCAGTTTAAGAAAAATGCTTACCGCTCTTGATGCCAGGTTCGGAAACAATAAATTCGGGGAAGTGGCCTTTATTGCTGAAACCGTAAGCCAGATCGGGAAAGCACCTTCATTTCCTGAGATTCCCCTGGTGGTTGTGACTGGTGGAAAAAGGCCGCCGTACTGGCTGATGTCGGAAGAAGCATTTAAGATCCGCCAGGCACATCAAAAAGCTTTAGCGTCATTATCGCCTTTCGGCCGACAGGTAATTGCAGAAAAAAGTTGGCATTTCCCTCACATAAGCGAGCCCGCTGTTGTAATCAGCGCAATCAGGGAAGTTGCTGGAATGCATTTACCGTGACGGATTTTTCTCTGGTATTTCCTTTCTCGTTGACTCCTGTCTTCTCACGGCTCAAAATATGCTCTTGTCGGGGGATGTTACCTGTCATGCGGTTGTCTGAAAGGATGCGTATATGCAATCAGACGGCAAACCAAAAATACTGATAGTAGACGATGATGAGGACAGCGCTGTGCTGGTTATGCGGATGCTGCAGCTTCATGATCTCAATGCCGTTGTTGTAAATGACAGCACCATGGCGTTGAAAGCCGTGGATGATGAGCGTCCTGACCTTGTGCTCCTTGACCTGATCATGCCCAGGATCGGAGGGGCGGAAATACTGTTATCCCTTCGGGAGAAGTATTCACGAGTTGAGCTCCCCGTCGTGATGCTGACTGCAATGGATGACAGTTCCAGTATGGCAAATTGTTTCAGCCTGGGTGCTAATGATTATCTTGCCAAGCCCATTGATTCTGTCGTTGCCATTGCCAGGATTTCCACGCAGCTGGCGGTGTCGCAGCTGTACCGGGAGAATCTTGCCAAGAAAGAATTGGAGACTCTAAATGCAATGATTGTGACCTACAACCACGAAATTAATAATCCGCTTTCTGCTGCCATGCTTGGTCTTCCTTCAGATGTTAAGAATGTCTCCCAAGAGAGCATTGATGAGTTGAGGGCATCGCTCGAGCGGATTGCAGGTATTGTTAAAAAGATTGAACATCTTGCGCATAAATCCGTTCATATGGACCGGTATTCCGATAACACCAGGATTGTGCGGCTGTAGGCGGGATTAGTGCCTCTATAAATTCCTGTACAATAACTTACACCGATTACCCGTTATTATGCTGTAACCAGGAGGAACAGTATAATCATGAAAAGACGCGATTTTCTGCGGATCGTTGGCGGCGGCATGGGTTTGTTTTCCTTATCAAGTGTTATGCCGGCGGTGGGCGGAACGCGTCCTGTAGTGGGGAAAACGAAACCAAACATCCTCATTCTATATATAGATGATATGGGTTATGCGGATCTTGGGGTTACCGGTAACACGCAGTGTCCTACGCCGAATATAGATTCCATCGCAAAGAACGGTGCGCGCTTTGAAAACAGTTATGTTACGGCCTGTGTATGCAGTCCCAGCAGGGCGGCAGTGATGAGCGGCCGCTACCAGCAGCGTTTCGGTTTTGATGCCAACGCCGAGGGTGGCAGCAAACCTGTCAAAGGAAATGTCAAGGGCCTTGAACTCAGCCAGCCGACGTTTGCCGACCGGTTTAAAGCCATAGATTATGTCACGGGTATTGTCGGCAAGTGGCATATCGGCAGTGATGAGCCGGCGTATCTTCCTAACTCGCGCGGGTTTGACGAATTTTACGGATTGCTTCCGCACGGCATAGGTGCCGGAAAGAACGGTGAAACTGTGCCTATCTGGCGGAACCGTGAGTCAGCACCGGTCCCGGAAGACCACACGGTGACATTTGGGAAAGAGGCGGAGTCTTTCATAGATCGCCACAAGGATGCCCCGTGGTTCCTTTATTGCGCATTTACGGCGGTTCATGCTCCATTTGTATCACCGAAGAAATATGAAACCGACATGGCGCAAATAGAACCTGTTTCGCGCGGGAAATATCTCGCAATGCTTTCCTGCCTAGACGACGTGATCGGAAGGATAATGGAGAAACTGCGCGAGCATGGGCTGGAGGAAAACACGCTTATCTTTCTTGCCAGCGACAATGGCGGGCCGGGTGGTGCTGCGAATAACGGTATATTTCGCGGAACGAAGTGGACCTTGTGGGAGGGTGGTATACGTTCTCCAATCTGCATACAGTGGAAGGGCCGGATTCAGGCTGGACAGGTTATTCCACATATGGTTACCCAGCTCGATTGGCTGCCAACTGCCCTGGCAGCTGCCGGAGTGGAGGCCCATCCCGAATGGAAACTGGATGGAGTCAATATCCTGCCCCTGCTTGAGGGCAAGACCGATGCTGCACCACACAATGCACTGTTCTGGCGGTTTGGGGTTCAGTATGCCGTCCGCGAGGGAGACTGGAAACTCGTTAAGGCTCATGTCAATGATGCCCCGCGCCTGCATAACCTGGTGAAGGATCCGGGTGAACAGACGGATCTTGCGGCGCAGGAACCCGACAGGGTAAAGCAGCTCCAGGGCCTTTGGGATGAATGGAACAAGTCTAATGAACCTCCCCGCTGGGTCGACGAACGATGGAATGGCGAGGGGGCAAAGCCGAAAAAAAAGGCGGCTAGGCAGGCGAAAGGGAAGAAATAGGATGAGCCGTCGGGGTGCCGCATTCTGTAGCATATTACACCTTAAGCATTGAGAACTGTTATGAAAAACAAGAAGTTGACCACGGATGGCACGGATGAAGAGCTCGGTAAATCATGTGTGATTAATGGAGATCATTATGGCCATGTATTTAATATCGCGGCGTAGTTTCCTGAGGACAACATCTGCTGCTGTTGCCGGTTCCATGACGTTCCCGCTGTTCATACAGGGCGGGCAGGGGAAGGGCAAGAAAGAGCTCGGAAGGAGAAGTAACGTTAAGTTCAATAATTTCAACGGTCATTATTCCCTGAGGGGAATTACGCCTGTCCTGGGGAAGTATGATTTACCTGCGGGAAAGCTGCATACTGACAAATGGTCATTGAAATATGACATGCACATATGCATGGCATCGCGCTCACCCGCTGAAGAAGTGGTTTCATCTCCCTCGGGCACGCTCGTGCTTGAGAAGGATGGCAATGTATACCGGATGTTGCACGAGCTGAAGAATGGCCCGGAATTGGTTTGTACGGAAACAAATATCAAAACAGGTGAATCAGGGGCACTGGGCTGGAAGGCGAACAGATCATTTGTACTGCAGGGTGTGACATTACCGGCGTATGAAGAAACGGCAACGCTCGTGGAGAAAACGGTTAAATGGTCCAGGCAGAAAGAAATGAATTCGCTCGAGCTTTCGGTACGGCTTATGAGTCTTCCGCAGCTTGTTAGTGCGATGATGAAGAAGAATATTCCGGCTGCATTTGCGTTTCTTGATGAACAGTGCGCCGTGATGGATGAGCACGTGGCGAAGGGGGTTGAGTCAATCAATGTTTCTTGTGCAAAGGGAAATGTTGCGCTTTCAGGCTTCCGGCAGCATGGCCGCGGCACGCATCCTGTTCATTACTGGCTTGATGAGCGCGGTACACCGGTATTCATAACACGTGGTCTGCGATCGTACATTCTCACTGCAATCGGATGACACATGAGGATATAATCATGGCAAACAGAAAACCAAACATAGTTTTTATCCATGCCGACCAGCTCAATGCGAATGCGATCTCGGCGTATGGCAACAAGTTTGTAAAAACGCCGAATATAGATTTCCTGGTGCGGGGAGGCGTTTCGTTCTCGGCCTCGTATTCGACAAACCCGGTCTGCTGTCCTGCGCGGACGAGCTGGTATACTGGTTTGATGTCGAGCGAACATGGTGTTGTGTGGAACGACATTGCGCCAAGGAAGGACCTGGTCGATATCGGCACACATTTATCAGGGAACGGCTACGATTGCTATTATACCGGCAAATGGCATATTCCGCCCATCAGGGTGACGGGTGGTTTCCAGCAGCTGTACAAGGGAACGGGCATGGGGGAATATACCGATGCGGCAGTTGCCGACGTTGCAGAGGCATTCTTCAATTCGCGTGAAGGCGACAAGCCGTTCTTCTACAATGCGGGCTTCCTGAATCCTCATGACATATGTTTCTGGACGTTTGGTCAGAACCCGGCAAAATATGAATATGCCGCTATTGTTGAGGACGAACTGCCGCCGCTTCCGGAAAGCTATGACCCGAATGAACCAACCTGCCTCGGCAGTGAGCGTAACCTGCGTTATTACATTTACAGTTACTACCGCATGGTCGAGATGGTAGACCGGGAGGTTGGGAGGATTGTGCAGGCAGTACTTAATTCTAAATATGCAGACAACACGCTGATCATCTTCTCCGCAGACCACGGCGAGATGAAGGTTGCGCATAACCGTTTTACAAAGGGAGTCCTGGATGAGGACAGCGCCAGAGTCCCGCTCGTCTTTTATATGCCCGGCTCCGCGCAAAAAGACGTGGTCGACAGGTTACATATGGTAAACGGTGTTGATGTAACTGCAACGATTCTTGATTATGCAGGTGCAGGCCTGCTGCCGGAGATGAAGTTCGGTCAGTCCCTGCGACCGATTGTTGAGGGGAAACAATGCACTTTCCGTGAGTACACGGTGAGTGAGACATACCGTCCTGCCATGCAGACGATGATTCGCAAGGGTGATATGAAATCCCTTCACAGCAAGGATGGGGTTATCCTTTATGATCTTGCCGCTGATCCGAACGAGATGAAAGATATTGCTGCCGATCAGAAATATGCCGCAGTCGTATCAGAGCACAAGGCTCTGTATGAGAAATACAGGAAGACGATTATTCCAATGAAAGAGCCGGAGGGTGGCTGGGATTCCCTTGAGAAAGCATCATCAAAAAAGAAGAAATGAAACCGGCCCTTACCATCCTCACCGCACTGTTGCTGGCGCCGCTGGCTGCGCTGCACGCCGCTGCCGCGCCCAAACCACAAGCCAGCCCCAACATCATCGTGATCCTCGCGGATGATCTCGGTTACGAATGCATTGGCGCAAATGGAGGAAAGTCCTATCGCACGCCGAACCTGGATCGCCTGGCCCGCGAGGGCGTGCGTTTCGAACACTGCTACTCCCAACCGAATTGCACGCCCACGCGCGCCCAGTTGATGACCGGCATGTCCAACTTGCGAAACTACGTGAGTTTTGGCGAACTGGAGAAATCGCAGACCACCTTCGGTCACATCTTCTCGCGGGCCGGCTACGCCACCTGTATTGCCGGGAAATGGCAGCTCGGTTCCAAGGATCCCGGTTTGCCGAAGCACTTCGGCTTTGA
>MHBM01000123.1:691-6044 GCA_001804885.1 Lentisphaerae bacterium RIFOXYA12_FULL_48_11 | reverse complement strand
CCTCTGGGCGCACATGGGACGCGGCGATCGCTATGCCCATCCCAGCCTCTCAATGCACGGCGAACTGAAGACCTTTGAAGGCAAATACGGACCAGACGTATGCCAGGAGTTCGTTTTCGATTTCATCCGGCGCCACCGCAGCAAGTCGTTCTTTGTTTATTATCCGATGCTCCTCACGCACGGCGGCTACGAGGCGACGCCGGACAGTGTGGATTGGGGGAAGTCCACCGCCAAATCCCGCGAGCTTGGACAGCAACACTTCGCCGATATGGTCGTCTACATGGACAAGCAGATTGGCGCGCTGACCCGTGAACTGGAGACGCTCGGCCTGATCTCCAACACCTTGATTCTGTTCACGGGTGACAACGGTACTGGCCGCGGCGCGGTTTCTGAAATCGAAGGTGGCGGGGAAATGGCGGGCGAGAAAGGCAGCACCACCCGCGGCGGCATGCACGTGCCGCTGATCGCCAGCTGGCCCGGGCGGATCGCGGCGGGCAAAGTCTGCCCTGACCTGGTAGACATGACCGACTTTCTTCCGACCCTCTGCGAAGCCACTGGCGTTCGCGCGTCGGAGGAACTCGTGTTCGACGGGCGCAGTTTCCTGCCCCAGATGCGTGGGCAGGAAGGAAATCCGCGAGAATGGATCTACAGCTACTGGGTTCCATTGCGTGCCAACCAGACTACCCACGTCGGCACCCGCGGCGCGGTCGAACAAGCGTTCGATCACCACTTCAAACTTTACAGCACTGGCGAGTTCTTCAACCTACAGACCGACCCAGAGGAACAATCGCCGCAGCGGATAATCGAATTGCAAGGTGAGGCAGCAGTGGCCGCCCGGCGATTGCAGGCCGCGCTGGAGCAATTCAAAGATGCGCGCCCGGCCAGTCTGGCAGCGCCGCGGAATTCTGGGGAAAACAAGAATGACCGAAAAAGAGGTAGAAAAACGGAAAATCAATGAAATGATAATCCTGCTACTCGCGCCGCTGACGCATCCACTTTGGCCTCTAGGCCCAATATCCCGCTAATCATGCAGCAGTTGCATTGAGATCAAGAATAAGTTATTCTGCAAACAATATGAAGTCTACGCTTCAAATTGTTTCCGACATAACAATGTCTCAGTCGCTGGAACTCCTTCTTGTCGGCGGATATGCTTTGCAGGCTTACGGCGTGGCGCGTCAGACCATGGACGTTGACTGCCTTGTAAAAGCTAACGACAGCGGACGACTGGATGAGTCCTTGAGAAATGCTGGATATAAGAGCGCTGGTAAGACTGAGAATTTCCATCGGTATCGTAGTGACTCGATTTACCTTATGGATGTTGATGTTCTTTTTGTTGACTCAGAAACCATGGGTAAACTGCTTAAGGACGCAGTGAAGTTCAGTTTGCAAAATGAAGAATTTCGAGTCCCATCCATTATTAACTTTATTGCGTTGAAACTTCACGCCATCAAGAACGATCCAGCACGTGAGGCCAGAGATATCAGCGATATCACAGAGGTCTTGCGTATGAATAAAGGTGAAGTCTCCAGGAAGGAGCTTGAAGAGATCTGTGGGCGATATGGACCGGAAGGTATTTTCGTGAAGCTGGAGGTTTGCCGACCATGGAAATAATAAATTTTCCAAAATTCAATATTCCCGTGCTGGACCATAAGAAGGTGTCTCCGGGAATATATGACGAGTGGAACAGTCAGAATGCCTCCTGCTTGACAAAGATGGGCATGCGCGATAAGCGACGGCAGGACTTGTCACGAGTTCCTGTGTCGCAAAGATTTGTGCTGAAGTGATGCCTGTCTTTCTGTCCGTTGTTACCTTTCGTGAAAGGATTATCAAATATGGACAGGCGAAATGTTCTTCGAATAATTGGCGAAGGGGTGGCGTATCTTTCTTTGTCACTGGTCCTGCCTGGTGCGGATGAGAAACCATCTGCTTCTAATGGGAACCAACCCAACATCATCGTCATTCTCGCCGACGACCGCGGTTGGGCCGACCTCGGCGCGCAGGGCGTCTTATCCAGCGTTGCTGGAGAAGCATGAAGCCGCGAAGCAGATCGTGTGGCCTGAGGCATGGAAGGCATCATCTAAAAAAAAGAAATAAAAGGAGATGGTAATGCGACAAATGATCAACAAAAATATGCTGGTTGTCCTGCTGGGCTTGTTGTCTTTCTGTCTGAATATTACTGGAGTGGAATCGGCCGGCTTGTCGTCGACGGATGGACCATTTGTACGGGTCAGCCAGCGTGATCCGAGGTATTTCGAACTGACGGATGGGAAACCTTACATTGCAATTGGTTTTAACCTTGTCGGTCCACCGGAATCCAAGGATATGGAAAGGGTTGTATCTGCGATGGCTGACAACGGCGTAAACTACTGCCGCATCTGGCTGGATCAGGCCCTGTGGAGCGTAGAGCACAAGCAGAGTGGACGGTATGACGCTGAGAAAGCCAAGGAACTTGACTGTTTCCTGGCGTTATGCCGTGCAAGGGGTATCCGAGTTAAAATGTGCATCGAGTGGTTCCGTTCGATTGTGGCTGCTCCGTCAAAACCTCCGGCCAAGGGCTCATTTCCCAAGCCTATTCATCATGTAGCCAACGGCGGTTTCTATACGAACATGACGGATTACCTGACAAGCGAGAAAGGCAGGATCCAGTTCAAGGGTAAATTGAAATGGTATGCAGACCGCTACGGAAATGAACCTGCGGTATTTGCGTGGGAGTTATGGAACGAGATGAACGCGGTCCAGGGACCGTGGTATCCCTGGACACAGGAGATGCTGCCTGAGCTGCATAAGTTATTCCCGAAGAATCTTTGTGTCCAGAGTCTTGGCAGTTTTGACCATGACAGGGGCCGTGACAGCTATCGGAAACTTTGTGAAATCCCCGACAATGATATTCTGCAGGTACATCGTTACCATGATATGGGGGCGGCGCTTACGATTTGTCATGGACCAATAGACATTCTGGCGGCAGATGCGGTCAGGGAACTGAAGGCTTTTGGAATCAAAAAGCCCATAATACTCACTGAGACCGGCGCGGTTAAACCAAGGCACACAGGCGCTTCGGAACTGTACGAGAAAGACAAGGCCGGCATATTGCTGCACGACATGCTTTTTGCGCCGTTTTTTACAGGAGCGGCCGGGACCGGTCACGTCTGGTTCTGGCGCGAAGCCATTGACCGGCCAAACCACTGGAGTCAATTCAAGCGGTTCAACCGTGCGGTTGAAGGAATTGATCCGTGTGAGGAAGCTTTCGAACCTGTCATGGTTGAGCATCCGAAGCTGCGCATTTACGCTTTACGCGGCAAGAAGACAACAATTGCATGGTGCCGCGATGCGGCCAGTGACTGGAAGACTGAGTTTGAAGAAGGGAAATCACCGGAGCTTCTTCAGGGTATAGCGCTCGATTTGACCGGCTTACAACTTTCTCCGGAATTCAATAATGCCAGGGTGGAGGCATATGACCCATGGCAGGATGCATTGAAGCCTGTAACACGAAATGGGATGAAACTTGTGTTGCCTGAATTCAAGCGTTCGCTGGTTGTACGGATTCGTGCCGGAGATTGATCGGCCCCGCCCTTAATATCGTCTTGAAAGCCTGTGATCATTGGCGGGTTGAGTTGCTACCCATTGACATCGGGTCCGGGTTGTGGTTTTATGCAAATGCAGTGTCGAACGGTTGGCAACCCCTAAAGAGGATCCTATCAATGAAACTATTCACACCTGCTCTAATTCTTTCGTCTCTAGTAATTGTAATGTGGACCGGTGTTTGCAGGGCGGACCCGGGCGACGATTGGCCGATGTGGCGTCACGATGCCGGTCGTACGGCCGCTACGGATGCGGAGTTGCCTGCTAAATTATATCTACAATGGAAACGTGAATTTCCGAAACCAGCGCCGGCATTTCCCAATGATTCCCGTTTGTGTTTCGACAGGTCTTATGAGCCGGTTGCGGCTGAAGGCAGGATTTTTGTGCCTTCAATGGTTAACGACAGCGTTGCGGCGTTCAACGCAGAGACAGGCGAGGAACAGTGGCGGTTCTTTGCTGATGGACCGGTGCGCTATGCGCCCCTGTTCTGGCAGAAGAAAATCTATTTTGTTGCGGACGATGGTTTCCTGTATTGCGTGGATGCTTCTGAAGGTCGCCTGATCTGGAAATTCTCGCCGCTGAAACCGGAACGTTCGGCCTGCAAACTGCTCGGTGATGAGCGGTTGATTTCGCGCTGGCCGGCACGCGGAGGACCGGTGCTTGCCGGGGAAACAGTCTATTTCGCTGTTGGTATCTGGCCCAACGAAGGTGTCGAAGTATGTGCAGTGAATGCCAGTACCGGTAAACCGCTCTGGACCAACAGGGATTGCGCATTTATAGAGGATGGTCTGTTTGACCATGGTGGGCGATGGGATGGAGGCCTGGTCCCGCAGGGCTATCTGACTGTAGTTGGCCGGAAACTGATAGTGCCGGGCGGGCGTTCACTACCTGGTTTCTTTGATTGTGCCACTGGTCGGATGGAACCTTACACCAGCGGATGGGGTGGGCGTGTTGGATTGGCCAAGGGTAACTGGTATGTGAGTGGAATCGGCGATTTCTTGTTTCAGAGCGGCGATCTTTATCGAATCACGTCCGGTATTCCCGACGCAGGTGAGAAACCGGGCGACTTTGTCGAGGTGGAAGAATTTGCAAAACAGATGAACGCGTCGCCGGCGACGGTTGAGAAATGGATCAAACAGTTCAAACTGGAAGTTGCGGATATTAAAGGCAAGCGCTGTCTTAAAGCGAGAAACGGAAACGAAATCACATACCTTTCGTGGTGGACTTCGTCAAAGTCGGAACCCCTGAGGCCCGGCGAAAAGAACGCATTGGAGTCACGTATCAGGCTGCAGATAGATCCTGCCAACGCGAAGGAGTTGGGTGTATTCCGCGAGCCGGTCTTTTCCGGTAACACGATGTATTATTCAATACCCGTGGTAGACGGGCAGAAAGTCCTTCGCAATAGTAACGACGATCGCAAACAGCCGAGGCCTGATGATTACACCTATAACGGAATCGTTGCCTGTGATCTTGGCAGTCAGTCGCAATGGGAACCGAAGCTTCAAGGCGGTTGGGGTGATCCTGCCCGGCTGGTTGCATGGAATGTTGTTCGTTTCAATCAGCTCTGGAATTTACAGTCGTCGTTGAAGGTACATATCAAGGCCGGCGGGCGTCTTTTCGCAGGTAGTCCCGGGTTGGTGGCGGCAGTGGAAATTCCGGTAGAGGGTAAATCCGCTGAAGTTTCGTGGCGGGCGTCGATTAAAGGAACCCCGCACCGCATGCTTGTAGCTGGTGGCAAGCTGTTCGTTGTGACACTCGAAGGTGAGCTTTATTG
>MHBM01000123.1:0-672 GCA_001804885.1 Lentisphaerae bacterium RIFOXYA12_FULL_48_11 | reverse complement strand
TCAGCCAGCACTTATGCATGCAAACCGGGGAAGCCTGCCAAACCTGCTGACACATGGACTGCGCGTGCAAATGATATCCTCCGGCAGACCGGTGTTCGAGAGGGGTACGGTGTTGTCCTGGGTCTGGGTTCCGGCAGGCTGGTGGAAGAGCTGGCATGCCAATCCAGACTTCGGCTGATTGTTCTCGAGCCGGATGCCGGGAAAGTTGAAAAGGCGCGGCGTGAATTTCATGAAAAGGGACTTTATGGACTTCGTATTCATGTGTTACAGGGTGACCTGATGTCGTTGAAGTCATCTCCCTACCTGGCGAGTATTATTACAGCGGAAGCAATCCCGGAGACGACATTTGCTGCCGGCCATGAGTATGTAAACAGGCTCTTTGCGTTGCTTCGGCCATATGGAGGGAAAACGTGTTTTGCGCTTGATGCAAATACGCATGAAATATTTACACGCCAGATTCATTCAGCCGCGCCGGCTTGCGCTGCAATCGACAGAAGAGGAGGGCTTTCAATTCTAAGCCGGCAGGGGGCGCTTCCGAATACTGCAGACTGGATGCATGAAAGTGGTGAAGCGGCAAACACCTTTGCTTCGTCGGATCAGCAGGTGAAAGGACCCCTGGGCGTGCTCTGGTTCGGCGGTGAACTTGATCGGACGGTTCCGTGGATTGAAGGC
>MHBM01000122.1 GCA_001804885.1 Lentisphaerae bacterium RIFOXYA12_FULL_48_11 | reverse complement strand
TATGCGGCATTTAACTTTACAATCTACCATTTCCGGGACAAGACATTTATGTTTGGAAGTGTCTTCACTGCCCTGTCGATTTATATTACGATGCTGCCATGTTCAACAAAAATGTTATTTTATGTATTTCTTGTCTGTTTCTTGCTGGCCAGGTATTTGCGGTTGATTGGGAGAATTTCAAGGGAGAAGATTACGAAGAGCCGGCAGGGGCATCATTCCAGCTGCTGGCCAATCCACAGGACAATATTTATGGTATTGCACTTGGAGATGGCACATGGCTCAAAAACACGCCGGTATTCGGTGATTTCGCCTTGAGTCTTTTCTCGAACGGTATCGAGGATTCGTTCTATTCCGGGATCAGCATGACAATCCGCCTGATGCCGCACTGGCGTTTCGCGCCTTTTATTGGTGGCGGTGGAAGTTATAATTATTCATGGTCACAGTCGTCGGCTGACGATACATCATCAACTCTTGAATTCGAGGACCAGGGTGACTCCTATTGGGGGTATCATGCCGAAGCCGGTCTGAGGATCAGAAGACCGGATGGGAGAATGCTGTTTGAGTTGATGGGGCGGTACGTGTTTACGACGTTGGAAGAAGACCGTAATTACTGGTTGGCCGGCATCAGTGTGGGTGCAGGATTTGTTGAGTAGCCAGGATAGGAGTTATCTCTTTTCTGGAGGCATGAACAAACCGTTACAGAGCCGGGATTTCAATAACGCCGCTGCCGAGGACAGTGTCACCATCATAAAAGACAACGATCTGACCGGGTGTAATGGCCATCTGTGGGTCTGCAAATCTTACTAGAACAGAATTTTGCTGCGACGGATCCATCCTGATTTCCGCGGGTGCTTCCTTATGTTGCTGACGTATTCTAGCTTTGACCTTGAGAGGTGTTTCTCCCGGACCATCGATTGAAATCCAGTTCAGATTCACGGCCTTAAGTTCGGCTTTCATCAATTCTTCTTTTGGACCGACAATGACTGTATTGCGACAGGTATCGATCCGAACGACAAACATGGGCTTTTCCTGTCCTGCAATGCCAACACCTTTTCGCTGGCCAACCGTGTAATGGATTATTCCGCGGTGCTCGCCAATCTTTTTACCCTGCATGTCGAGTATGGGGCCTGTTGCCGAAGGAGTTTCCTTGAAAATGACGGAGTAATCTTTTGCTTCAATAAAGTTCTGGCTCTCCGGCTTGTCTACAAGATGTTTCCAGCCGCATTCATCGGCAAGCTTACGAACCTCGTCCTTCGTTTTTTCCCCGAGAGGAAACATCACCATCTGAAGCTGATCCTGGTTAAGACGCGAAAGGAAGTAGGACTGGTCTTTTGCTGAATCAACGCCTTTAAGGAGAAGGAAGCGTGACTGAGCTACATCGTACATTATGCGCGCGTAGTGGCCTGTGGCAAACCTGTCGAACTGAATCCCGGATTTCTTTGCCCTCTCGAGCATTAGCCCGAATTTCAGGGATGCATTACATCTTACGCATGGATTGGGTGTACGTCCGGAAAGGTATTCCTGGCGGAAATAATCCAGCACTTCCGTGCGGAACTCGCTGCTTAACGGTATGACATGATATGGGATGCCAAGCCGCTCTGCGTGTTCTTTCGCTGCGGCTATATCACGCCCTTCGCCCGGGCCGTAACAGGCTGACATGCCGATATCCTTCAAGGGTAGGGCACCGTCCCATATCTGCATTGTAATGCCGACGACATCGAAGCCCTGTTTCAAAAGAAGATGAGCAGCGACGGATGAATCAATCCCGCCGCTCAATCCGACCGCTATCCTCGTTCTTGCCATCAGCTAATGTCCTTGAAATGAAATATCAAGCCGTTGATTTACGCTGAAATATATAGATAAGAAAGAAGAAATTATCCTATTTTCGGGAAGATTATTATGCAGCATCTTCAATACATTTGTAATATTTATAACCATATGCATCTTTGGAGTTTACAAAACATAGCGGTATGGCAATCTTTGCCGCCAATTGGATAGGGACGGGACTTAACGAGAAGGTTAGGGCCTGATGCTGAGAGTTTCAGCTACGTCCCTTGTCAGGTACAGGCCGTACGATGTTTAATTCCGCCGCGTTGTATGGTCCAACAAAAGAGCGGAAGAGTTGGAGAAAGCAGTAAAATGAAGGTTGATGCACGTCTCGTAGTGGTAGCTCTTGTCGCAATGTTGTCGCTGTTGCCTGTTGTAAAGGCCGCTGACGAAGCCCCGAAGGCTCCTGCCGCCACCGAAGCTCCTGCAGTTAAGGAAGGCGAGAAGAAGGAAGGTTGCAAGGATTGCAATTGTAAGGAAGGCGAGAAAAAGGAAGAAGCAAAGGCTGAGAAGAAGGCTGAATAAGTTCGCTTTTTATCTCACTTGAATTAAAGGCAGCCGGATTTGTTCCGGCTGCCTTTTTGTTCGAGTAGAGGTTGGAGCTGTTTCCTGCATATTCTCATCATCTGGGTCCCGCCGCGCTGGAATTCATAAGGAACATTTACAAAAGTTACCTCGTATCCATTCTTCTTAAGCAAGGTAGTCACGGGCTGAACATGTCTCGACGGTTTCGAGTCCAGATCAACCAGTGGAAATATACGGACTTCTCTGGCGACACGGCACAGCTCTTTTATTGATTCAAGATGAAAATCCCCGGATAAACGTTCGCTGTAAAGGAAAAGCAAGTGTGAACATACAGCAAGTTCAAATCTGCCGTCAGGGAAAGGCAATTCTGGAAGTTTTCCGCTAATATAACGCCTTTGCTTCCTGCCTGATGGATAATCTGAAAGGAATTCGTTCATTGCCGCCATCCGAAGCTTGCCGAGTTCATTTACAGTCCTGATTGTTGTCCAGACGAAGTTATCCTGGTTCCGGCGGGTCTGTTCAATGATGGACGGATATATCTCATCGATCAGATAGCGGATCTCATGGGTGTTGAATTGGTAAAGCGGATCAACGGACACAATATATCCGCCACGTCTTGTCAGAATAGCGTTGAACGAAGCTGGTCCATCACAACATCCCAGAATAGTTTTCCTGAGATCAGTTTCTGACAGGTCGAACATCGAGACATATTCATCGAATGACCGGCCCCATGGCACGATATCTTTCAGCCTGAAGCTCATTATTCTTTCGGGTTATGCCGGTTCCAGTCAATGACGGCCTTGAATTTTGGGTGATCTTTTTCCGTTTCATCCAGGTATTCGGTCAAACCCCAGCTGCCCCATTTGCTCCAGGTTCCTGTTGAAGAGAAGATGCACATGAGATCACCGCCCGCATTACGCCAGGCATCAAGATACTTTTCATAAATCACGCCCATACGAGGATGCCGGTTTGCCATCTGGAATAGTTTTGTCATTGTCTCATTATTCTCGCCTCCGCCGACACCAACGAGATGCTGGCCGGCTTCGTAACACACCAGTTTGAGCCCGTATTTATCCGCAACCTTCTTCTGGGTCTGTATCCATTTTATACTCTGGGACAGGGCATTGGTTTCGGCAAAATCAAGTACCTGTTCAACCGTCCATTTCGAGATTGTGCCGGAGTCCGGCTTGCTATTTGGTCCAATACACATTGTTATGTATGGTGCGATTGCCAGCGCGTCGGCATTCTTCCCTGTGTCATTGCTGCCCAGGACGATCTTGTCGGTCCAGGATTCGCCGCCAGCAGCCTGCCATGCAATAACCCGCTCAAGTCTTTCCCTTCCTCCGAAGACTTTTTCCCATAGTTTGAAAATTTCCTGTGACCTTATGCCATGATACATCCCGCCACCTTCCCAAGGTCTTTCCTTCGGGCCAATCCCCAGCTCTTTTGCCTTGTTCTGGGCATATCGGTTCTGTTCGAACATGCTGTTCCATACCTCATTGGAATATTCGATGTAGACTTTGAGCGTTGGATCAAGCAGCTGTTTCACAAGTTTTGCAAAGTTTTCAATATAACTGTCCGTAGCCTTATGAGGCATGCAGAACCACGGGTTAATTTTCAATTTATTGCAGAGATCGATCATGTCTTCAACTGGCATGCCGCGTTCAGTGCAGTTGCAGTATGATGGTGTAGCGCGGTCAGACCACTCACTTTGTTTTGAACCGTTGGTGTGCATCCAGTCCATGAAGCGGAATGTGTTGAACTCCTTCCAGCGCTGGAAGAAAGGCGGATAGTAAGGATTTGTCTTATATATTTTCTCGAACCCCGGCATGATGACGCGGATGTTCCTGATATAGTTCTGCGGATTCGTTTTTCGCAGGGCAAGAAAGGTTCCTCCTTTTTTTGTGTCAAGGTTCACAACAATCCTGCCCGGTTCGCTGGAGACTATTTTACTGTTCATGGTGAAGCCGATCTCACCCTCTCCGTCGTACAGGCAGACATATTCCCCGGCTGGAGCATGACCATTGTTGCCTGTCAGTATGGGTGTCTCAGCCCAGCAGTTCTCCTGGAGTTTCTTGATCCAGCCATTTTCGTCACGCTCAAGCTCTGGACCTTTTCCCCAGCCGGCGCCCTTCGTCTGGCTTATCCATTTCCTGGACAGGCGGAACACATCAACGAACGGATATTCCGTTGTCCAGTCACACGGGCCTGCGAGGTTCATGCCAAGCCGGCTCTGGGCCGGTTTGATTTCCTGTTCGGCGCTATTAGTTATTTGTATCAGGGTAAGTAAAAAGGTAGTCAACAAAAGAATCCTAATCTTCATGAGAACTCCTTAGTTCATTATTTCGATCATTATAATTTGATAAACTATTTTGGTGGAAAGCCTTCAGGCATCCATGCAGGCAGATCGGAAATGGACTTTCTTGCATCATCCGATGTCGGAACATTCCAGGCCTGGAAGAATGGGCCGAGGTTTTTACCGACAACCTTTGAGAAACGGACCATCCACTGGTCGCGTTTTTCTTCATCATTCTTTGGGTGTTCATTATTGCCGAGTGTACGGTACTGGGCGATTACCTTCTTAAACGAGTCCCATCCGAATGCTTCGCGGAGCTGAACGTACATTATGAGTGCGAGGAAAGGATCGCTCTGCCACTTGCTGAACTGTGCACCCTCGGCAAAATACTTCTTCATGTTTTTCGTCCGTGATTCAGGAACAATTGCTCCATGCTTCGGAGCATTGGTAGCTACCGTGTCTAATATGTACAGGGAGAAGAGGTTCACGGTGACTTCGCCCGCGCCGTTAAATGTCCAGTCGCCGTTCTGGTGGTTATGACCTATCTCATGGAACATTCCCCAATCGCCATCATTGCGGAGATGATCTACCTTGATGAATCGCGGCGCCGCATCCAGGAAGCACATGAGCGGGTAGCCTGAATGCATGTATCCGACCGAAATCTGCACATCAGAAACAAACCGCTCGGGGCTTGGCCGGTTCCTGTCAATTCCGGCAAGGTCGGCACAGGCGTCCATCACCTCATTCCAGAATTTCATCACGGGTTCAGGATCGTCCAATTCCCTCATAAAGCGCGAAGGGATGGATATGACAAGTTTGTCAGTCTGGAATTCGGCTATGGGAGCAGGATAATTCCTGATGGTCCGGCGCCACTGCTGTGGATCCGTTTTGCCAAGGATATACCAGGGTGCCCGGACGGCGCCTGATATCTGGACGGCGATCTCGCCCAATGTACATTTCTGCGGAACATCAATATAGATAAGGCCGCCAAATGCGCAGGCGCCTTTTGTTAGAATATTGGTAATGGGGAAAACCCGCGTTATTTCCGGAGGGCGGCTCCACTTGTCATTGTTCCAGAGGCCGTCGCTGTGGCAGCCGATCCGCAGGCGCAGCTTGTTGTCTGAAGCGGACTGCGGCACAGTTACCGTAATAAGTTCGCCGGGGGCGGCGTACAGCCCTGTACTGTGCCAGCGCGGGTTTTCCGTTTTGATCGTGATTCTTTCCGAAACCCTGGGGGCATCTTTTGGGACAGCGCCCGGGAAATTCGTGGCTGCCGGATGTGCCTTTACCTGTTCTGAAGGCATCGACTGATATTTGTGAATCTGATAAGCAAGAATAACTTTTGCCAGCCCATCACTGTTTGTAATGGGTTTTTTCTCGGTTGGTATGGCTGCAGCAGAAATGCTTGTCTCGATTAGTTTAAACCTGGACCAGAAGATCGAATTGTTGTCAGCTATTGCACGGACCGCATCGGACAGGGTTGCCACGCACTGGATTGTTTCTTCCTTTGAAAGGTTGATTTTCTTTGCTGCCTGGGTCTGGAGCGCATCCAGGGCAACCAGCGCATTGCAGTATTTCGACGGTACATCCTTTGCCGAATATCCCTTGTCGCTGGTACGGCCTGGCATTGAACCTGACCAGACAATCCCGGCTTCGGCAAACAGTTTGTTTCCGTTCGAATCATTCACGAGACTTTTTCTGGAGTTGATCTGTTGCCAGCCCCAGCCGGTCATTGTCCCGACCACACCGCCGCCCTTTTGAATGAACTGAAGCAGGGCCGTACGTGCTTCCTCGTCTCCAAATCTGTCGCTGTTGCAACACAGGATATCGCAATTTTTCAGCTCGCCTGCCATATCCTTGCCCGGCAGCGGAATTACGGTCAGGCCCTGGTTCTTGAGATATTTTGCCAGTTTGTCTTCGCGGATGATTCCAATGCGGGGATTAGTCTTGTCGGAAGCCCAGCGAATCAGGTTGACGATCAGTTTCCCGGTGTCAAATTTGTTCAGGCTTTCTGTTCCGAAATAACCGGTGTGACCCAGTCCGGCTATTCTGCCCAGTCCAAAGCGGGCAGCCGAGACGAGCGGCAGTTCTGCATCGCCTTTCTTTCCTGTTGTCCCGGCGATAACGGTAAAGGCCTGGGGGCCGAAAACGCACATTCCTCCCGGAGCGCCGGGTGCATCAATTTCGGAAAGATCTTTGAGAATTATGGCGAGATCGTTCTGCACAGTGCTGGCAGAAGGGCTTCTGGAAGGTGCTTGTCCTGAGGAAATTCCAGATATCAGTCCTGAAAAAACAAACAGGCACATCATCAATTTCAGTTTCCGGTGGGGCATATCTTACCTCCATGATTCTTTGTTGTTTAACATTAACAATTCATCGGGCACACAGTCAACTGCCCCTCCGAACAAATCATCATATTCTAAAGAATTGACTTGAGCTGTTTGAGGGAGAGCGTAATATCTCCCAAAATTCTGTTAAACCAACTCTATTCAAAAGGATGTGAATCATGACACATATTTCACGCCGTAGTTTCCTGAAGACAACCGCTCTTGGCGCTGCAGCTGTCAGTCTGAACGCTTCTTCTTGGCTTCGTGCCGCCGGTGCAAACGGCGATATCCGCGTGGCCCAGATAGGTTTTCGAGGTCAGGGTGGTGGACATATCAGTAGTTTAAAGGGAATCAAAGGTGTTCGCGTGGTGGCGCTTTGTGATGTTGATAAGGATGTCATTGGTAAGAAAATCAAGGGTCTTGACGGTGATGTCCAGACCTATACCGACATTCGGAAGCTGCTTGAAAACAAAGATGTGGACGCTGTTTCGATTGCCACCCCTAACCACTGGCATGCTCTGGCAACCGTCTGGGCATGTCAGGCAGGCAAGGATGTATATGTTGAAAAGCCGGCCAGCCATAATGTTTTCGAAGGCCGCAAGATGGTAGAGGCAGCCCGTAAGTATAACCGCATTGTCCAGAGCGGTACCCAGTGTCGCTCGTCACTCGGACTCCAGCAGGCTGTACAGTACGTCAAGGAAGGGAAGCTTGGCAAAATAGTTCTTGCCCGTGGCTTCTGTTACAAGGGCCGTAAGAGTATTGGACTGGTTGATGGCCCACAGTCGGTTCCAGAGAACATTGATTATGACCTCTGGTGTGGTCCTGCTCCCAAAGAGCCGCCGCGCCGCAAAACCAACAATGGCACCATTCATTATGACTGGCACTGGTTCTGGGCGTATGGCAATGGCGACTACGGCAACCAGGGGCCGCATCAGGTTGATATTGCACGCTGGTTCCTTGGCGAAGATACGATAGCGCCGTTCTCAATGGCCATTGGTGGACGCGTTGGTTACAAGGATTCTGCCGAAACTCCAAACACGATGGTTGTTTATCACGGTTACAAAACCCCGATGTTGTTCGAAGTCCGAGGGCTTCCTGTAAACAAGGCTTCCCAGACGGCTGAAGGAAAAGAGAACTGGAAGATGGACAACTACAAGGGTGCCAGTATCGGCAACGTTATTGAATGCGAAAACGGGTACGTTGTAATTGCAAGTTACACCACGGCTACAATCTTTGACAAGGATGGCAAGGAGATCGTAAAGTTTGACGGCAAGAAAAAGAAGGGTGAGGAGACGGTGAAGACTCCTACTGGTCTCACGGCTGATTCAGGCGGACATCATGGCAACTGGATTAAGGCAATCCGCAGCCGTGACATCAAGGATCTCAATGCCGATGTTCTTGAAGGCCACCTTTCGGCCGGTCTGGTTCATACCGGAAACATCTCCTACCGTCTCGGTGCACAGAAGAATCCGGGCGAGATAAAGGAAGCTCTGAAGGATAATAAGAACCTTGCAGAAGCTTTCGATCGCATGGCTGGTCATCTTGACGCCAATGGTGTTGATATGGCGGCTGACAAGCTGGCTCTTGGCATACCATTGAAGTTTGATCCTGTAAAAGAGAAGTTCGAAGACAACGGGAAAGCCGACGCAATGCTTACACGTAACTATCGCGAACCGTTTGTAGTTCCTGAAAAAGTCTGATAAGTGAATGCATTCATGGCCCGGGATACTGGAATCCCGGGCCATGTTGTTTAGTCCTTTCAAAATGAATCGTTGACAACTCCGTGCACAGGCTTCGGCTGTTGTGGAAAAAACTCTGCCAAGGATATGATTGAACAATTCATATCATGGGTTGCACGAAGAAATTTTGCGACGGCAGTTTCGTTTTCAGGCGGCGGGAAAGCTTTTCTTCCCGACCAACCGCGGGATTGTTCATGCCTTCTGTATATTCACATTCCTTTTTGCGAACAACTCTGTCCATACTGTTCCTTTAACAGGATAACTTTTGATGAAAACCTCTGCCATGAATATTTCCATGCACTCCGGAATGAGGTGAGATTATACAAGGCAAAAGGCTTTGATTTCAGCGGTGTTTATGTCGGCGGCGGGACGCCAACTGTCATCGCGGATGAATTAATCGCAACAATCGAGGTTGTCAAAAGCTGTTTCTCCATCCGTGAGATTTCCGTGGAGACCAATCCGAACCATCTGACTGACCGAAATGTCGGTTTGTTGAAACAGGCAGGTGTTAATCGCCTTTCGGTTGGAGTTCAGAGTTTTAATGACGGGCTTCTCAAAACCATGGAACGTTATGAAAAGTACGGCAGCGGCGGAACAATTGCAGGAAGGCTGAAAGATATCGGCGGTGTTTTTGATACTCTGAATGCCGACATGATCTTCAACTTCCCAGGACAAACACGGGAAATACTGGCAGGGGACCTCGAAATGCTGCTGGGAACAGATGTCGATCAGGTTACATATTACCCCCTTATGATCTCAGACGTGACCCGGCTGCTGCTTGAGAAGGCCATGGGCAGGACTGACAGAAAGATGGAAAAGGAATTTTACCGGTTGATTGTGGACAGGCTTGTTCCTCTATACGATTATTCGTCAGCCTGGTGTTTTTCGAAAAAGAAAGGGATGATCGACGAATATGTTGTTGATTACGGTGATTATGCCGGATTGGGAAGCGGGGCCATAGGTTATCTTTCAGGAACCTGTTATGCGAACAACTTCTCGGTAAGGGACTATATTGATCGTGTCAACAGGGGCGAAATTCCTGTCGCTGCATCCAGAGACTTCACATTAAGGGATCGGATTATGTATGATTTTGTGATGAAACTTTTCGGTGGCAAACTCAGTTCAAATTCGATGTGTGAGAAATATGGTAGTTCGTGGAAGAGCGCTGTTTTTCCGGCGCTAGCCGCTTTTCGTGCCATTGGCGCGATCGGTTATGATTCTGCTGCTGATGAATATTATCTTACACCGAAGGGGCGTTATTACTGGGTCGTAATTATGCGTGAATTCTTTACTGCGGTTAACAATTTCCGCGATTTTTGCAGGGCGTAATTTGGAACGATCATGTCAACGCGTTCATATTTGCGGAAAAAGGAAGAAACTAATTTGGTCAGGGCTGTAGCACCGCACTGTGTGCGGCGGCTGCGGCACACAGTGCCGCACTACAGAAGAAGGCATCAGATTCCATTCCAAGCAGGATCTGAATAAGGGAATATGGAATCTATCCAGAGTCTTAAATTACACTATCCAGTCAGAATCCACGTAAATTTGTGCTTGTGCGCTTGATCAGTCCTTCCTTGGGTGTTCGTTTAAGCACGACATACTGAATGCCGTTCTGTTCGCAATACTTTCTCTTCTCTGGTTGATCACCATCTTCATTTACAGCATAGATGTCCGGTTTGATCTTTTTGATTTCCGGTTCGGCATCCAGCCAGCCGTGGCCGGAGGAGATGAATGCCTGTTTGACGTAGCGAATGGATCCGGCAACATAACGCCGCTCATCCTGGTTGAAGAGAGGGTGTCCTTCACCCTTGAGCAACCTGATGTTTGCATCATGGCCTACCACTACATAAAGATCTCCCAGCGCGGAGACTTCCTCGAAGAAACGCACGTGACCGGAATGGAACCAATCAAAACAGCCAGAGACTATCACTTTCTTTCGGCCGGTTGATGCGTCCATATCAATGCCCGGGGGGGTGGGGAATTCGGCAATGTCCTTATCTGATAGAACCCGGTAGTCAAGGCCATGCGATTTACAGAATGCTTTCTTCGCTGACGAGTTGTTCTTTTCGTCCACGACCCAGGTATCGGCCTTAACATCAAGGTCAGGCAACCTGTCGGGATCAAGTTTCCCGTCATAGATTATTGCTTCTTTCACATACCGGACGGCCTGGACAAGATAATATCTTTCGACTTCGGAGAACTTTGGGCCTTTGCCATCTACTGACCGGGCGACATTGTCAGACCAGACCAGCACATGTACTGCACCGAGCCCGGATGCTTCCTCCAGGAGTCTCATGTGCCTGGATTTCATGTCATCGAAGCTCGCAGAAACAATTACTTTTTTCATGGTTATATGGATTATGAAGTTCTGATGTTTACCTTGAAAGCGCCGGGTACCGGTTCATCGGATACAACATAAAGATAACCGCCGCCGCATCCCGAATACATGGCTCCCGGATATTTTGACTGGTAATAGTGCATTATTCCCTGCAGATCGGTCTTGATTGTCGGATGTGACACTGTGTGAGGTAGCAGCGCTTTCCAGCATTTCATACACTCGTTCATGGAGGCACCCAGCGCATTTATGTCCATCTTTAAGATTGCACTGTAACAATCCTTCCCCGACTGGCCCAGCCTGTGTACCCATTCCGGATTAAGTCTCTTGATGCCGAGAGGATTGTATCCTTCGGGGCGTGGTGCCACGGCGAGAACGTTGATAACCTTTTCCAACCAGCGGGCAACCCTCTTATCGTTATTGGACTCAATGTGTTTCGGAAAGATACCGCCCTTGTGGCTGAAATCATAATCCAGTCTATTGACTCCGGGATAAAGAAGGCCAATCATATCCTGGCTGCCGGACGGTTCGCATCTATCCCTGTTTTCCGTTCTATAGAGTACCTGTACCAGGTCTTCGGGATCACCTGACGGCATCTTGTCATGCCATAGCTTGCGGGCTACGTTGCGCGTACCGGTTGCCATTCCGGCACGTTCCATCCAGCAGAACGTTGGTTCGAGACCCACAACCACCATTGAACCCGGCGGAGTTGGATTGAGTTTCGAGACGAACGGCTGGTCAATCCATCCTCCTGCCAGTGCAATGCGGTACGGCATTTTCCCGATCACCTGCGTGACCTGAGTGGTTTTCTTCAAGCCCACAATGTTGTCCCTCTTTAAGGATCA
>MHBM01000121.1 GCA_001804885.1 Lentisphaerae bacterium RIFOXYA12_FULL_48_11 | reverse complement strand
GGAGCAGGAAACGTTAGTTCCATATTTGTACATATCGAACCCGTTAGGCACAGACGTTCCGTGAGGAGTGCCGACAGTTAAAGCGTAACGGTCATCGAATGATGCGTCCAGAGTATGATTACTCGATATTGAAGTAAAAGTGTAATTGGTTACAGGGCCAACCGAAACCAGATCGACCAGCACATCCACAATATAATAATTCGGATCAGGTGTTATAATGAAATTTGTTCCGCCACCATAAGGTAATGACACCACACCAAGCGGGGAAATCGTGCCATTTGTACCTGCAGACGCGGTAATACTGAATATATCGATTGCAAAATTGACATTGATCGTATGCGTTGTCGTGACATTACTGAACGTCCATCCATTTGTTGCACCCACTGGCACTCCATCAACCTGAACACTCACGATATGATGATTCACGTCCGGGGTAATCGTGAAATTTGTTGTACCACCATGCGGAACCTGTACAGGACTCGACGGCGATATGACACCGTTGCTGACTACGGTCGGCGTGATGGTATACATGTTGATGGCAAAGTTAGCTGTAATTGATCGTGCCTGATCCACAGCAAGAACAAGGGTCGTATCATTGGTATTGGCTGGCGGAACATTACCGGTCCAACCGGCAAAATGATATCCATTTGACGGCGTTACGGTATTTGTCAGCAGGGATCCCGCAGAATACCAGCCGCTGGTTCCACTGACACCGCCATTAGGCCCGGCTGTAACCATTATCTGGTAGGACTCCGGTAACCAGTTCCACGTCAGCGTAGATGCGTTAGTCACCGTAACAACAACACTGGTCGTCGCACCGGAAAGCGGCACACTGCCTGCACCCGACCAACCCGTACAGACGTACTGAGTGGCGCCATTGACGACTCGCTCAGCCACTTCATTGGAGAGGACGGTACTGGACGTCACCAGGTTCGTGCCGTAACCAAACGGAACAGGCGAACCCTCCTTCGACGGATTCCCTGCCACAACAAAATTATACTGCGGATCAACGATAGTAATGTCTATCCCGGCAACGTCATTGGTAAGATACAGAGCATTATTGGAATAACTGCCAAACGCCTCCCATGTATCGTACAGACCATTCCCATTCATATCACGGAAAGCACTTATCCAGTGATTGGTGATCGTATGTCTGTTCGTAATGGAGTAAATACCCGGGACGGCAATCTGCACATTTGTCGATATCGCCGAGTTGGTGACGACTATCCAGACCTGCCCCGTCTGGATTCCGCTGTAGTTAATGGCGCCGGCAATGGTCGCGGGGAATGATGCTATATTCCTGGGGTCAGTGCCAATGACCACCTCGACTCCATCTCCAAAGCTGTCGCCATCAGTATCGGCGAGACGCGGATCAGTAAAATATGTATTTATCTCCGCTCCGTCCGTTAATGTGTCAACGTCCGTATCAGTACCCGTAGCAATACGGGGATCCGTACCAATGAGGTATTCACCCCAGTTCGATACCGTGTCACCGTCCGGATCGCCTGCAGGTCCCTGCGTTAGATCACCCCACTGCGTCAACTCCCATGAATCCAAAAGTCCATCCTGATCACTATCCTCTGCCAGACTCAATCCACCCAGCTCGTGAGCTTGTGTAAATCCATAAATAACCTTCCAGGCATCATTCAGGCTGTCGTAATAGGTATTGCTGTTCGTCGGACACATCGAATAATTGTATTCCTGGAGGTCCACAAGGCTGTCAGCATCCGTATCAGCCGCACCATTGCTGTTGGTAATGGCACCAAACTGTAAAATCTCCCAGTAATCAGCCATACCGTCTCCATCGTTATCAATAAACTCGTCAGCGCCCATGTCGTGAATGGAAACAACATTTACATGGCCGGGATGATCCCATCTGCTCCTGCCCTGTATATCCGTCAGCGGGACATTTGTGGAATTCCCGCTGTCTATACATGGCGAAGCGCCCTGTAATAACAATGATGGAGTCAATAGCGGATCACTATCAAGATTCCCCACTCCTGCAAGCAGAGGCGTTGCGCAGCTGTATGAAGCCAACAGGTTACCCGATATAAAGTAATTTGTTCCAACAGGCGCAGAGTTGGAACAAACAATACTGTTAACAATCGTTACATCCGACGTGCTGTACAACCCGCCTCCTGAATTTGTGGCCACGTTGTTTACGATCGTACAATTCTGAACGGAGCCAGTATCACCTATACTAACGCCACCGCCTTGGTTGGCAGAATTGTTGAAAACCCGGCAACTTCTCAATACAGCACCGGAATATAGATATGCACCACCACCGTAATCCGCCGTGTTGTCCCTGAAAATACAGTTTCTAACAAGTCCTCCGTTCAACTCCACACCACCACCATTGGTTCCAAATCCGGCTTGAATCGTAAAACCATCAACAATATTGCTGACATGGCCGGAATAATAACAGCCAACGCTGTCATTCCCATCAATGGTTGTAACTTCAGGCCCGTTGACGCTGTCAATTCGTATACCATTAGTGACCCAGAGTTGCGCCGTGATCCTGTAGACACCATCCGTAACCAGGACGCGTTCACCCTCAACTGCGGCATCGACTGCATCCTGAATATTAGTAGCCGCATTCTCCCAACTGGTATACGGCGCAACATTCGAACCTGTCGGGGAAACATAATGGGTTGTAATCACGAAATTGCCTGTTATGGAGTGCGGCCCGTCCATCACAACAGTCAGGGGATTATTTGTCGCATCGGCGGGCAGAACATCACCAGTCCA
The DNA here is from genome assembly GCA_001804885.1 of Lentisphaerae bacterium RIFOXYA12_FULL_48_11. Lineage (GTDB taxonomy): Bacteria > Verrucomicrobiota > Kiritimatiellia > UBA8416 > YA12-FULL-48-11 > YA12-FULL-48-11. The sequence goes on along the minus strand of MHBM01000121.1, from coordinate 9,220 downwards.
CTTGTCAAAGTAAGAACGCGCAGCAGGGATCGCATTAATGGTTACATTTGTGCCCAGCGCATGCCACCCATCGCCGACATCCACAGAACCATCCGGACCGGCCACACTGTGCAGCCAATAGTTGGTTGCCCAAAGCCATGTCAGAGAGGAAGCATTGGTAATTGTAAAACTGACATTATCAGTGAATCCTGTCTCAGGGACACTTCCAGTTCCAATCCACCCAACGCACACATACTGCGTTGTTCCGTCCACTACCGGAGAATTTGCGATACAGGAAACATTGGAACCATAATCATTTGTAGTAACCCCGGCAGGTGACGGAAAGCCATAAGGGGTGGAGACAGTAAGAGTATACATATCTATCGCAAACAGCGCAGAAATCGCGTGATTGCTGGTTACACCTGTAAAAGCGTAGGTATTACTGGGTCCGACAGACACCGAGTCCACGATGACATCAAGTATGTGATAATTAGCATCTGGTGTAATGATAAAGTTTGTTTCACTTCCATGAGCCACCTGTATAATGCCCGTCGGTGAAATGGAACCGTTCGCACCAGCCGAGGGGGTTATGTCGTACATATTAATGGCGAAATTTGCAGTAATCGAATACGGCTGGTTCATTAACAGGTTAAGAGGATTATCTGTTGAAGTTATGTCGCCCGTCCAGTCCACAAAGTGATAACCGTTGCTGGGCATGGTTGTTATCATGACATTGGATCCTGCAGTATACCATCCGTTAGTCACCCCTATACTTCCATACCCGTTAACATTGGTTGCCAACCAGTAATTCGTCTGCCACTGCCAGGTGATCGACGAATTATTGGTAATGGTTATTGCAACATTTGTCTGTGTTCCACCCGGAGGCACACTGCCGCTGCCGACCCAACCAACACACACATACTGGGTGGTACTACCATCAATGAAAGGAGAATTCGTGATGGAACAGTCCAGTGCCGTCCCGTAGTCGTAAGTATTGGTTCCGGCACCAGGCACCGCATCACCATGCTCATTGGCGACAACCAGATCAAATCTGTCTATTGTAAACAGGACATGAATTGCATGATTACTCGTCACGTTGACAAAAGCATAGCTGTTTGATGCCCCCACCGAACTACCATCCACCTGGACATCAAGAACATGATAATGTGGATCAGGATACATTGCAAAATTAGTACCGGCACCATGCGGCACATAGCGTATACCGGTAGGAACGATTGCCCCATTGAGTCCGGCAGAAGGCGTTATAGCGTAGTAAACATATTCAGAACAACCGCGGTCTACAACACCATTCATTATCCTGTCATTATTATCCACATCTTTCGAACCACTCATCCACGCCGCATTGGTGCCGCTGTCAATACACGGCGATCCCAGCGAAAGGCGGTAATCTCCGGCAGCTGAATTTGTGAACAACGGATCAACAGCAATATTGTTTGTCCCGGAAACCAGCGGTGTCGCACAATTAAAATTGAATACGCTGTTACTGCCTGAAACGTCCCAGTTGTTGCCGATGGCAGTTGCGGTATTGCCATAAATTATGGAGTTTTCCACAATACCACCATCCTTGCAGTATAGGCCACCGCCATTTGCGCTGGAGGTATTTGTTACAATGGTACAATTCTCAACGCTGCCGCCAAAATACAAAAACACACCTCCGCCGAGGGATGAGCATGAATTGCTGTATATAATGCAATTCCTGACCGTACCGGACCCGTTACAGAAAACACCGCCTCCGTTTGCAACGGCCCAGTTATTATAAATACGACAATTCACAACAGTTCCACCCTCACACATCACGGCACCACCGCTTATCAGCGGGAGTTCACCGGTAAGCTGCGTGAATCCATTGTAAAGAGAAAACCCGCTCAGCACTGCATTTGTCCCGACGTATGCACAGCGGACTGAACTCATTGGCGGACTGCCGACTATTGAAGTATAGGCTGGACCATTGACACTCTGGACAGTTATGGCATTCGTAATCGCCACGCGGCAGGCCATATTACTTGCAAGCGTTATGCTTCCGGTATTATAGACTCCATTGGAAACCAGGACCACATCCCCATCAACCGCCGCATCTATGGCAGCCTGGATAGTATTGGCAGCATCAGCCCAGCTGGCATAGGGCGCAATATGCGAACCTGTCAGGGAAACATAATTCGTAACAGCGTGCAGTGACGGAATCCAACAAAGCAGCAGCACTACCGGCAGAAGTCGGCAGAACAGGATCATTCGGTCACTCCGAACACTCACCCACACCTCATGAATTCGGATTTTTCCATCACAAGAAAACTGTAACCACAGAAAAAGCGATTATCCGCAAATTAACTCAGATGTACGCCGATTAAAAAGCTTCTAAATTTCTCTACTCAACATTCAATTACGCCATCACCCTCCGGGTGTTGGCGTTGCACCGCCACTGCTTGATTCACTTGAGGATGAATACTGCGTAATAGATATCGAAACGGACATGCCATATTCGTCACGACAAATGATCGCATTTGAACCGGGCCCAAAACTTGTATACATAACTGAACTGCCGCTCCCGCTTATCTCGCCGAGGGAAGAATCACTTACAGACCATCGGTAAGGCGCGTATCCTCCAGTCACAGTCACCGTGCAGGAATTTGTTCCAGAGGAAAGACTGCCTGGAGAAGCAGACAGCGATAATTCATACGAATCCGAACCCTGGTTAACGGTCGCCACCCCCTCGTTCCCGTACTGATCTTTCGCCTTTACAACATTGCTTCCGTTCTTGCCCGTACTCCGATAAACCGCGCTATTGGCCGTACTTGCAGAAATAGAACCAAGCGATCCATCGCTTACACTCCATTCCAGCGGGTAAGCTAGTTCATTCGTGGTATTTAGAGCGGCAGTAAAAACAACAGAATTGGAGCCACCGCCGGGAGTAAGACTTACACTTGAAGGATCAAGAGTCAATCCATCCACACCATCAGCGCTTTCACAACCGGAAAGAAAAACACCGGCAAAAATCAGACTTGCTGCAATAACTGCTAACGAGCAGAAATGTACAATTTTTCTCATCTTATCCTTCTTCCATTAATTTAGTATGTAATCTTATCATCCGGAAACAACATGCGTCAAGGAAGCGACAACCAGACAAAATGCTTCATATCATCAGTTATCAGCTCCGGGTTCTGAGTTCCTGTTTTTTCTTTCCTGACCTTCTCAGTTCTTAGCGCGTAGCGCTGTGATTTCATCACTTCACAAACTTATACCCGACACCATGGACAGTGAGAATGTGCAGCGGATCTGAAGGCTTTTTCTCTATTTTTGAGCGAAGGCTTGCAACAAAACTGTCGAGAGAACGTTGCGTACCATAATATTCCATACCCCAGACATCATTCATAACCTGTTCTCTGCTTAAAGCCTTACCCTCATTGGCGCAGAAATAAGCCAGGAGATCGAATTCCGTCCTGGTCAGCTCCATATCCTCAAATTCCCCTTCTCCGCCTCTTTTCCCGCCGGCCTTCCGCCTTTTCAAAACCCGTGATTCAAGATCCAGGGCAAAGTCCGAACACTCATATTTAGTCGGGCCTGACGCGCGCCTGCTGCCCCTCATCAGAATTGCCTTTATTCTGGCTAGCAGCTCATTCAGGGAAAACGGCTTTGTGACATAATCATCTGCACCCATTTCAAACCCATGAATCTTGTCAAATTCCTCATGGCGAGCGGTCAGCATTACTATGGGCATCTGCATACCACCATCCCGCAATTTACGGCAGATATCATAACCGGTCATGCCCGGCAGCATGACATCGAGAAGAATCAGATCAGGCCTTGAGTCCATGGCGGCCTTCAAGCCCTTATTGCCATCCTGTGCCGTAACAACTTCGTAACCCGCAAACTTGAGGTTTGTTTCAAGCCCCAGAAGAAGAGCCTCATCATCCTCAACAACAAGTATTGTCTGTTTGTTTTCTTTCATGTCTCCCCCTCACTCTTTACCAGCCGGTAAATATACCGAAAAAGTACTGCCTTTGCCATGCTCACTTTCAACTTCAATCCAGCCACCGTGCGCTTCCGCCACGTGCCTGCATAGTGCCAATCCAAGCCCAACGCCTGAAATATTACTGTCTGCGGCCTTCCGCACACGATAAAATTGACGGAATATCTTACGCAACTCCTTCTTCTCAATGCCAACACCTTTGTCCTTTATCGAAATCTTAACCCATCTCTTGGACGGCAATATTCCAATATGCCTGAAAGCAGTCTCCACAGAGGAAACAGTAGCAAAAATAGATGGCTGTTCTGCTGTGCCACGGCGTTCCGCCCTGGCCCACATGGCAAAATTAACCCCAGTATGGTATGTCGCCTGCCCTCTCTCAGCAGATTCCGGAAGCGGTACACGTGAGATATTTTTTTGATTACCGGCCACCGACAGCAGACTGCCGGAACTTCTTTCATCCTCGGCACCACCAGCAACTTTCTCATCCTTAAGGCCGGCACTCGAATGCGGACTTCTGTCTTCCATTTCCTTCCTGGAATATTTTAAAGCATTATCCAAAAGATTTAAAATGACCTGCGAAACCGCACTCTCGTCAGCTTTCACCGAAGGAAGTCCCGGCTCAATCGCGGAACCAATCGACAAATGATGCACCCTTATTTCAGCTTTCTGATCCATTACCGCCGCCTTAGTTTTGAAAGCTTCAACAGTAACTGCAACAAGCTTGCCGATATCAATATCCCTGAACCGATAAACAAGAGACTTCTGGTCCATACGGACAAAAAACAAAACCCGTTCAATCAGTTGTCCAAGCCGTTCAGACTCCCTGACAATAACCCTAAGAAACTTCTTCTGCTGCTCAGGACTTTCTACATGATCGAGATAAAGACTTTCAGCAAGCATCCGCATTGAAGCAACAGGAGTACGGAGATCGTGAGAAACTCCGATCACAAAATCACTGCGCGTTCTGGCACGTTTTATTTCCTCGGCAGCCTCTCTCAAAACAAGCAACAACCCCGCAAGGATACCTACAGCCATGAGGATTATCCCCCATGTCTCAAGGCGATATCTTAATGCGGCAGCTCTTTTGATCTTTCCTGAATCAACTATAAAAGCGCGTATGCTTATATAGTCAAACGGCTTCATCAGTCGTCCAACAGCAACAGGCTCTTCAGACAGGTCCGGCCTCTTGTCCCGGACCTCTGTAATACCTCCAAAAACATCACTCACCAGCACTGAATTCGCACCACCAATTCCAGGCCCTTCGGCCATGAGGGCAAAAGTTTCACCAGATACAATCTTAAGCGCACTCGAAAGTTCCTCCATGAATTCAGTCTGATTGATTTCAAATCCGGCATACAGGTCTTTCCGTTCAGGCAGACATGAAAACCAGTACGAAGCATCCTCCACGGTCAATGACAATGCATTGGTTCTGGCCCCAATAAGAGCTATTTCACGTCTCAAGGCCGCAACAAGAGATTCCATTGGACGGGAACTTGAGAACTGAGTCTTGAGACCTGAAGGCTGATTGTCTGAACCCACAGAACTTGATTTGTGTTTATCAGCGTTAACCGGGGATTCCAGTCCGGCCTTTGCGGGTTCTTCCCGTCCGGAGGGTTCAGGAAAAATGAATCCCCATGGATTCATGAAAAGATAAAGCTGGCTGATATTACCTCTTGAATTACGCAGTCTTGATGCAGTCGCCTCGATATCAGCATTCTTACCACCCCGCGCTATACATTCCGACATGACCGAACGTACATGCTCAATATCGTCCTCGAATCTCATCTGAATGCGTCTGGAAACAACCTGAATGGCACTTGCCGCATCCATTTTCAGACGATACTGGAGAAGATCCTCCCTGTTACGGAGCGCACGGCTTGCCATAAAACTGAGCCATGCCGTGGGCAGAACAACAAGGGCAAGTACAATCAGCACCAGTTTCGGTTTCATAAGATAAACTGAAGTTCAGATAATGACCCGCGAGCAATCTGCAGAAAATTGAGATAGTCCCTGTCCGACGATCTTGCAGAACCTTCTGCAATATTTGAAGGAACAGAATAGGCAGCCCGACTCATCTGCCTGGATAAGCCATATAAATCTTCTGGTGGAAAGCTTCTTACTGCCTTGTAAATTTTAACGGCCCGATCATCACCCAGTACCCAGGCTTGTATCTTTCTGTAATCCCTCATCGTTGATAGTCCGGTAGTCGTCTGCTGTTGTCATCTTAACGCCGTCGGCATTCAATACCCGTTGTCGTTTCCGGTAGTCCAGCGCTATTGCTTCATATCAATATTCATGAGCCAGTTCTTGACTGAATCCACATCCGGACCGCTTGGCCTGAGCTTCAGATATCTCCGGTAATGCATGGCCGCTCTTGTTTTGTCATTTAGATTCTCGTCGTAGAGAATTCCAAGATTGTAGTGCACATCTGCGTCGGTCGGATCCAGGCGCAAGGCATGAAGATATTCCCGTTCAGCATCCCTGTATCTGCCGACCTGGGAATACACGGCAGCCATATTATAGTGCATGTCACGCTTCTCACCATCACTGACCTGACTTACATCTTTCTGGGCCTGATCCATCAGTTCGACCATTTTTTCGGCTTTCCTTATTCTGTTCTCACGCTGGTGTATTTCATTGGCAAGAACCTCCAGATTTCGCTCCTTTTCTTTGAGCGCTTCATCTTTCTCTAAAAGTTTCTGCCGCAACTCTGCCGCTTCTTTTTCCATGTCAGGAATCCGTTCCGCCAGATCAATCATCATTTTCTTTTGTTTCTTCTCAACAGACCTGGCATCGTCCAACTTCTCCTTCATGTTTTTCTGAGCTTCAACGGCACGCCTGGATTCTTCTGACGCAAGCTTCTCTTTCTTTTCAAACTCTTCCCTGGCTTTAACCGCTTTCTGCCGTTCAGCATCAAGCTCTGTCAGCTTCTGCTTCAACAACATGTTCTCGCCTTCAAGCTTCTTGTACAGATCCGAACCAACCTGTACAGGCACAACCGGTTTGACCGCCGGCTGCCCGACAGCTTTGGCGGGCTGGCTCTTTCCCTGATCCAACGACTTCTTCTGCAGAGCGGCAAGCTGACCACTGAGACTGACCTTTTCCTGTTCAGCTTTTTTCAGCCGGTCCTCCATTGATTTTATCTCGGCAGAACTGTTTGACAAAGATTCCTTCTGCCTGCTCAGGTCCTTTATCTTAACAATCGAATCAGCGATCCTCTGCTCCATATCCTTGATTTCCCGGGCAAGCCTTTGATTCTCAATTCTAATCATGTCCTTGTCCTGCTTTGCTTCGGCAATCTTTTTATGAAGATCAAGGTTTTCCTTGATCAATTCATCGTAAGCTTTCGAATCAAAAGAATGCTTCAAATTATCAGCCTTCTTTTTATCCGGCACAGCAGCAACCATAGGAACGACAGCCTGATTCCCTGATTCTTCCGGCTGGACAGGCTGAACCTGTACGGTCGGAGCAACTATGGGTGAAGACGGCGGGTTTGGCCTGCGCGGTAATGGTTTGGGCCCTGCAGGCTGAACAGGATGAATGACTTGCTGCTGTTGATTCTCTCCGGCATTCTTCTGCGCAGATGGATCCGACAGAACCACCGTCTTCGGAACGGCGCCTGACAGATTCTCAATTTCAGCCGTTAGATTAGACCCCTGTGATCGAGCCTCTTTCCCCGATTTGGCATCTCCCGACTTACTACTTTTCGCTGCACCTGCCGCGGTTGCATCCTTTTCCCAGGACCAGAAGAAATTGTCATCAGAACCTGGCGCAGGACTGGCTTTGACCGCTTCAGGCGCTCCACCTGTATTACCCGGTTGAATTTTCTCTGAAGGCGCCGTGTTCTTCTTGTCTTTTTCCCATGACCAAGAAAAATCTTCCGCACCGGCCCGGAAAGTCAGAACAAATAACAGTATGACTGCCATTCTTTTCATAATTCAGCAACAAATCAATTCTTCTAGAGGGTGCAGGAATGACCGAAATACAACAGCAAAGAGCCCCTCTGCAAGCCGCGGGTTATCCTGCCAATAAGGCGAGTGAACATAACTATACGGCACCATCAGTTTATCACTTTCGTTCATCTCACCGGTTTCAGGAATTTTTCTCCAGATGCCCCTACTGGACGAAGGGGTTTGGGAGATTTCTTCATATCCTTGGAACGAAGATACGGATCATCACCAGTCACAATACGCGGAGTCATGAATACAACAATTTCGGTGTTTACCACCGAAATACTGTCATACCTGAACAGTCGCCCAAGCAGCGGAATACCGCCAAGCAGTGGAATCGAACTAACCACAGAATCCTTGCGGTCTTTTATCATTCCACCGATTATTATCGTTACACCATCCTTCACCATGACACTTGTTGCAGCACTGGCCTTCCTGACGACCGGTGTTCCCTCCTGCGCGTTTCCATCATACCACTGCGAAATAGAACTAATCTCCGGCTTAACCTGGACATTAATTATGCCGCCATCGTTTATTTTCGGGGTAACCGAAAGAGAGACACCCACCTCGACAAACTGGTAAGTTACACCGGTAATATTGGTGGTGCCGCTCTCCATCTTGACTTCCTTGTAAGGCTGGTTCTCCACCACCTTGATCGTAGCCTCCTGCCCGTCTATTACGGCAACGTGCGGACTTGAAAGAATTTTTGTATCCCCGACTTTTTTCATCGCATCGAGTATAATCTGAAGGTCTCCCCCTGAAACTATGGTATTGTAGGTAAGTGTGCCCACAGGCGTTGTCGGAATGCCAGGCAGAGAAACAGATTTCAGGTCAAACCGGGGGTTCAATCCACTGAACATATGTTCCCAGTTTATGCCAAGCGCATAGTCGTCGTTCAGGGCAACTTCCACAACTTTTGCCTCGATAAACACCTGTTTTGACCGGATATCAAAGGCTGTAATCATCTGCTCGATCTTCATAATATTCTGGGGCAGATCTGTAACCATCAGGGTCTTTGTACGCTTGTCCGTCCGGACAAAACCAACCTCCTTGGTTACAAAGGTTGCAAGCTCCTTCTGTACTTCTTCCACATTCGCATACTGAAGAACAAACGTTTTGGTCTCCGTTATCGTCGAAATATCGGCCTTGTCAATTATCGCGAGCATTTCCGTCAACTTGTCCGGCATGTCTATCAGGATGAGGGTATTGCTGACCTGGTCGAACACTATGGTACCAACCGTACTCTTGACCTTCTCCAACATCTTTGCTGCTCGCTCGGCATTCGAATGCTTGAGTTCTACAACTC
>MHBM01000120.1 GCA_001804885.1 Lentisphaerae bacterium RIFOXYA12_FULL_48_11 | reverse complement strand
CTTTTTTCTTTCGAACGGCATCCTGCTTGCCAGGGATATCACAAACATTACAGGCAAGGTGTATCGTGATATTCAGGTGAAACGTGTCGATGCTACCGGTGTATATTTCCACCATTCTAAGGGGCTCTGCTTGCTTCCGTTTAATGAATTGTTAGATAATGACAAAAAAGAATTTGGCTACGATCCAGTAAAGATGGAGCAATACCAGGCAGAAGTAAATCGATTGGAGCAGGAACGAAAGTCTGCCGAAAATCAGAAAAAAGAATCAAGCCTGCAGAATATTGCAAAAAGCGATACCGACAATGCTCCCAGTTTCGATGAATTACAGACGCGGTTCAAGTCGTACACTGAAAAAACGATGCTGGCAAAGGACTATACTCAGAAATCGTACTTTCCTGTAACCAGAACTGAGGATAGCATTTCTGGTGATAGAACGGCGACGGGTAAAACGATACACACTGGTCCAAGAGGTGGTAGATATCATTACAGTTCCAGTGGAAAAAAGGTTTATGAACGTAAACGAAGATAGGTAGCTGTTTTTTATCGTTGTTAAAAGAGAATAGACGCTATGAAAAACTCAATGTTCATTGTTGGTCTGCTGGCAGTAATGGTCTTCATGTCCACATGTCCTGTAAATGCTCAACAGGATGAGGTTGCCAGGCTGAATAAAGAAATAGCCGCGCTCAAATTGCAGAATGAGCAACTAAAAGTAGAGAACCAGAGCCTTCGCAAGATGTTAGGCCAGGTTTTGGGTAATACAGATAAGCCTGTCAGCCAGAATGTTTTGCCTGGTACGCCGGCAACACAAGAAATCAAGAAAGATACATCTGCTGAATCTGGATATTGGATAACCACATCGAGCAGTAAGAGACACAACAAGAATTGCCGTTATTATAAAGGATCAAATGGCCGTTTCTGTGGACCGAATGACGGGATCGCCTGCAAGATATGTGGCGGTTGAGCCTGGGTGCCGTTCATTTCTCAGGTTTGTTCCGTGCTTCCCAATTCTAAGCCGTCTATTATGGTTCAGTAGCCACATTCTGGTGAAAAATATCCCACCGCTGACACTACACAAGCCGTTGAATCGTAATTTACGATCAAACTGGGTTTGATGTTCTTTTCGTCGGTTTGAATGGTTTCTGAACTCCATATATTTTTATAACTGGATAAAGGAGAAATCTAATATCCATCGCGCTTACGGGCTGATCTGAGCAATCAGATTGGTCCTTTCTTTTTTGTTAACACTTCAAAGGTAAATTCGGTGAAAACACGTATTCTGAAAATCTCGTATCTCCCAGGTACAGGCAATCAAGATATTCCATATTTGAGATTATCGGGCCTGTGGTTGCGGGATGCACAGTTCAATGTTCACGATCGGGTGATAATTCGGGTCCACCCTGGAAGACTCGAAGTTCTGAAACAGGAAGGAGTTTGCATATATGATGCCACTGATAAATCCGCTGAATCTGACGATGTGGGGCATAGGACTAATAGCAGCATGGTTGTTCGGGAGATACGCGAATAATTGCAGCGGGAAGCGTAATAGCAGGAAACGTTGCAACAGGATGAACATTTCGAAGAACCGGAGTCACCGCAGAAGGCATACTGGTGAGTACCCTGTGGAATGTATCGGATTTGCCGCGATTGATGAGGCTGAAACTGAAAAGGACGAAGGCGGCGTGAATTCAAAGCGGAGATGATCACGACCGATTGTTTCTTGTTACTCATAAAACGCACATGAAAGGAGTTGGCTATGTTGGGAATACTGATGAGGGTTTTAATGGTTGCGGTACTGTCACTTGAATTGCGTGAACTCTTAATGCGAATGGGAAAGGAGTCACCGGAAGGGAAGGGCAATGATGATGCCAAAGAATAGACCGTCCGCTAAGACGGTACTACAGATAATACAGCTCGTGGTTCAGATTGGTCTATTGGCTCTCCGGCTTGGAAACAAGCTGTGTAAGAACAGGAAGAAAAAAACAGCAGCGCGGAAAGGGGATGAGTAGAGATCACGGTAATGTGAGGGGCCGGAAAACCAACAAATATGACCATATCTGTTGGGTGGGGGAATGAACATAACTTACGTTTAAGTTCAATACCTATAACCCAATTTAACGCAATACCCTGGTTTATGTTCATTTTGGAATGGCTCCAGGGTACCTGGGGGGATGGTTAATTTGAAGGAACCGCCCAGGAGGTTTGTGCGGGATTATTATGGGGTACCCCTTATTAGGATACCTCGAAAAAAACGACCATCCTGACAAGCTGTGGGATAGGTTAAAGATAGGAGGTGATAGCGTGAATTATGGATATATTAGGGTTTCAACAGCCATGCAGAAGGAGTCAGCCGATACACAGAAGTTCGGCATTCTCCAGCTGGCTAATGAAAAGAAGATAACAATAAATTCCTGGGTGATTGAAACTGTCACCGGATCAACGAAGGCCAGTGAAAGGCAGTTGGGTGTTCTGCTTGGGAAGCTCAATAAAGGGGATACATTAATAGTCGCGGAAGTGTCCAGGCTCGGACGTTCACTGCTGGATGTAATGACAACATTGAACCTGTGCATGACCAAGGGGATATTTGTATTCACCGTAAAGGAAAAATTCGAACTGGCCGACAATATCAACAGCAAGGTTTTGGCATTTGCTTTTGGTTTGGCGGCTGAGATCGAACGCCAGATGATTTCGCAACGCACTAAGGAAAGTTTACAGCGGTTGAAGTCAGAAGGCCGGATACTTGGCCGTCCGAAGGGAAGTAAATCTGCATCCAAGCTCGATGGCAAAGAAGATGCGATAAAGGGGTTTCTTGAAAAGGGTGTCAGCAAGGCATCAATAGCCAAGATACTGGACGTGCATCCGGGCACTTTGGATGCATTCATAAAAACCCGTGGATTGGTTTCTATTGAGAACGGCAAACCGGAATTAGCAGTTCATTAAAGAAGGGTGCTTGATCATTATAAAGGAGATTCAAATACGCGGAAAAAGAATGTGAAGTAACAACATCAAATAATCAGAATTACGGAATGGTTCGTCATAAGAATTTCTTGTGCCGGGCCTTCTTTTTTTATGGAAGGAAAACAATATGCATCACTACCGCACAGCAATCATTCAGCTCCCACTCGTAAAAGATACGCCAACAGTTGCGGTGAAAACTCCAGCTCAAGTAGCGGAAATATGTTCGGATATGGTTGATCTGGCACAGGAAGTATTTCAGGTATTGGTGTTGAGTAGTAAGAACAAGTTGATAACCCGTTGTATGGTGAGTATCGGGTTACTGGATGCTTCTCTTGTTCATCCAAGGGAAGTGTTCCGCCAGGCAATAATTGAGCATGGTGCGGCTATTGCACTTTGCCATAACCACCCTTCCGGAGACAGCACGGCATCGGCAGAAGATATTCGCATTACAAAACAACTGATTGAATGCGGAAACATTCTCGATATCAAGATCCTGGACCACGTCATCATCGGGAAGAAGACGGAAACACAGCCAGGTTTCTTGAGCATGAGAGAATCAGGGCTGTGTGATTTTTCAGGCAAGTAACACTGCTACGCATAATCACAATGAACTGGCTCGCTCTATTGGATAACAGTAGGGCGGGCCTGTTCCATTTCAAAAAAGGATAATCAGATGAAACATAAATACTACGTGCTTCTTATATGGAAAGACATTGAACCGGAACTTTTCGGTCCATACAGCCGTGCAAGAATCCGGGATAAGAGGGCAAAGGCGTTGAGAACAGAACATGGTTACGAACACGGGATATTTTCTTTGGACATCACTGCCAGGGGAATGCCAAAAGTTGGCGCGTACTCTGGGAAATTCTTCATGGAGCAAGAAACATGAGTACGGTACGGGAAAACACACTGTACAAAGAACTCAAGGAAGGTTTTCTGAATAATCGGATATTTGGGCATCTGCATCCATATGATCTTTATCGAAATTGGCTGGAAGCAATGTGGCTATTTTTTGATGCTGGTAATAACAAGGCTGCATTCAAAGAAGGCTTGGATAAATACACCAGGGAGCAGGGTGAAGAATTCAGCCGGTTGATGATGCTGTATTCCGAAACTGTTAAAGAGAATCCTTTCGGAGATATTCTAGGGGAATTGTTCATGGAACTGGATATTCAGTCTGCCCGTAGTGGACAGTACTTTACTCCATGGGAAATTGCTGAATTCATGACGCGGATGACATTTTCAAGGGAAGGATTTGAACGTGCCGTGAAGGAAAAAGGGGAAGTTACTGTCATTGATCCTGCTGTCGGTTCCGGTGTGATGCTTTTGGCATACGGAAAAATTGTGCATGATGAATTTGGCAGGGAAGGTGTCAATAAGTTAAGGCTGTACGGAACGGATATTGATATTCGTTGTGTCCACATGTGCAAAATACAGCTTCGCATTAACGGGCTGGATTCATTCGGGCGGATGGTATGTCGCATGGGGCAATGGGCAAGTGCTCAAACTGAACCTGGGAAAACACCGGAAATTAAAACTCCAATACCGGATATTTCAAAGGCGATTGTTCTACATGGTAATGACAATCCGGAGGCACAGAAGGATATGGGACAACTGGAACTGTTTTAACAAATCTACATAGAAAGAAGTATCGGGTCCGCTTATGTGAACAGCACAAGGCGGACCTTATTCTTTTCCACATAGAAGGAGGTGCTGAATATGAGTGATCTACTTTCAGATGCAATGGGTGCCGCTGTCTTTCTTCAAATTGAAATGCTGAAGGAGCGTGGCGGTCCAACAGACGAGGATATGAAGAAGGCACAGGAAACATCAGACATGCTTGGTGAACGTGGAGATATCCTTCTTTGCGGTGGTGGCAAGAAAGGAGAAAGGGCGGAATTGTTCAATCGGACTGCCCATTCAATAGCATGTTTAGCTTTCGTGCCAGGTGGCGTGACGATATTTGGTGCAACATTTGAAGCAAAAAGAAATGGGGGTACAGATGCCGAAGACAAACGTAAAAGTTAAATTGGTTGGTGAGGATGGTAACTGCTACGCAATTCTTGGACGGACAAAAAAAGCTTTGGAGCGAGCTGGGTACAAGGAGTTGGCTGAACAGTATATTAAGGAAGCTACCGCCGGGGATTACGACAATCTTCTTCGGGTAACGATGGGCTATGTCGAAACAGAATAATGAGAAAGGAGAACACTGAAAATGCCCAAGACCAATATTCGCGTAACGCTTGGTGCTGACAAGAAACATTCATGTGAAATAATAGGTTGGGTGTCACGGGCTCTTAAAGAAAGTAAGCAGGGCCATCTCGCCAGCGAATTTCAGCTCAAGGCGCTGGCTGTATCTGCTGATACTGAAAAGCTGTTGGAGGTGGTAAAGGAATTCGTTCATCTGGAGTAATAACAAGCATATCAATGAACAATGGAACCAGGTCTGACAAAAACGGATCTGGTCTTTTTGTTTTATGGAGGGAAAGGTCATGCCAAAACGGAAGAAGAAGTGGACGGGATCAACGCCGGTGAAATGCGATCTATGTGGAAACGCATTCAAGAAGAGTGATTGCTTCTTTGATTTCAAAACAAATGCCGGTCCATGGTGCCTTGGTTGCGAGCAATGTTTCAAGACCTGTGGAATAGGGCTGGGTTCTGGCAAAGGGCAGAAATACAGCGTAGCAACATTGGAGCGGATTCAATGAGACCTGATGTTGTCAGTACAAAAATTGTGTCTGGTGTGGAAAGGACAATTGTCATGCCAGGAGCAGATCAGGATAACTTCTTTGAAACGTGGAATTGTGACAGGTGCGGTGAATATCTTCATGTCAGGACAATGTCGTTTTTTAATTTTCAGACAATCTGCATGGATTGTGCTGCAAAGGAATCAAGGGCTCAAGTGGAGCTCAAGGTGCGGGGTAAAAATCCAGACATGTGTGAAGGGTGTGGGGAAATTCCAAGAGAAGTTGAAAAGATTGTAATGGATGGCATCAAATCCAGGAAGGGAGGGAAGAAGACAGAATAGCGAATTATGTAGAAAGGTAGGTTTGGATGGGGCTCGTCGTTTACATGGCGGGTCCTTTGTTTTATCGGAAAAATCAAAACCGATGTAGTACAGCAGGTTATAATGTCGAAAGGAATATGAGTATGAACGAGAAG
This sequence comes from Lentisphaerae bacterium RIFOXYA12_FULL_48_11, assembly GCA_001804885.1. Taxonomy (GTDB): domain Bacteria; phylum Verrucomicrobiota; class Kiritimatiellia; order UBA8416; family YA12-FULL-48-11; genus YA12-FULL-48-11. Next base: position 5,930 of record MHBM01000120.1, on the reverse strand, counting down.
AAAAATGCAGTGCAGAAACCAGCCGAGAAAAAGGATAACAAAGTTGCAGCAAAGGCAACAACACCGGCAACAGTAAAAGCGGCTACTCCGAAAGCGGACACGGGCCTAAAGCTCAGCGACCTGGCAACAGTTTACATAAGACGCAAAAGCCTTTTCGATCGGCAGCATGATGGGATGCAGAAGCGTCTGGATGCTGTCAGAAAGAATATCGACCGTCTGACAGAAGTTGCATCGCAGTTGGAACAGAAGCTTGCCGGACTGGTTGCTCCTTCAGCCAAGGATTTCATCAGTCCACTGGCAAAGGCACTGGTAAGTCAGTTTCCTGGTTTCAGCTATGAAGTGGCCGGACCAACTGGAATTGCCAACGCTGTGACAATTGTATTTGCTCCGAAGGATACAACGGAAGAGGAACGTATGCGTGGTGAGAAGTGCAAGACCATCACGATTATAACGAAAACGAAGGATGGTACCTTGGGTATTAGAGATTACTCCAAGGATCTGAAAACCTACGCGCCTGGCTCTGTGGGGTATGCTTCAGGTTTAAACTTCGCAACAATTCCTGTGCCTGAGAATGCCACGGTTCAGTTTTTTGCCGGGCATGTGAAATAACTCTGGCGAGACAGAACAATGATCAAGCCTGTCCCGGTTAATTCCGGGGCGGGCTTTCTTCTTAATGGGGGAAATAACAATGTCTTTCATTAGCAGGAAAGATGATTCCAGCGCCGAACAGAGAACAGTGCGTTTGCATTATGTATGTCGGCATTGGGACGTAATAGCGTTAAAATGTTACGAGGGGTTTTTGGACCATGGTGTTGGGGCGTTAGTGATGAATGATGCTGAAGTACTGGAGAATCCGGATGTTGCTCCAGAAAAAATTACGATGAAATATTTGAATGAAGAGTCACTTCCTCCTTTTCATAACAAAAGCCAGGAGGCGTATTTCTTGGCAACATATTTTCCTGAAGTAAGTTTCTTGGTGTCATTCCTAAGTACGGAAAAAACATGGTTCGTATATAGATTTGCGGCAAGGGGTGAAGAAAGTCCGAAGGCTATATTCGAGAGATTAAAGTTAAAACACTGATCAGCATAATCAATCTTAGACCGGCCCATCTTGTCAAGCAGGGTGGGCTTTTTCGTTTGTTAACAAGGAGACAATAGTTATGAATAAAATAGAAATCGGTTTCTTTGAGATTATTACAGGGAAGGTCATTGTTTCAGACCCCTGTTATACTCTCGGTACATGGTGCCAAGGAGTTCTGAATAAAGTGAAGTGCGGTAAATGGATCGGTTATGTCCAGCGGAGTGATGAAGGAAGATGGGGGGAGAGAGTGGCTGAGCTTATTGCCTGTCATCACGAATCGGAACTTTCTTTATTTTCCTGTAATTGGACGGAAGAAACTTTTGAAGTCGGTGTTGATTCCGGTCAGGCTGGAATATTTGATGCCAAACATTACCGCGATGATTCAGTTGCCCTGGAAGTGTCAAGGATATCAAAGGAAGTAATCTGTCCGGATGAACCATGGTATTCCATTTGTTGTGACTGGACTATTGGTGCTGAATCAGGGGCCGGAGTCATCCCCTTCGGAATCGTCAGTTCCTCCGGTTTCGGCGACGGTGGATATCGTTGCTACATCCAGGAAGATGATGAGGGGTATGTGACTGGTATCAGAATAATATTCATTTCAGATGAAGAAGAGGAGGAGTGACATATGGCATTTTTTGAAAGAAAGAAGCATCCGAGAGCGGAACTGAGAAATCGTCACTTGGAATTTATCGGTTCGAACTGGATTAAACTCGCAGTTGCCTGCTATTCCGGATTTAAAAAACATGGTGCCGGTTTCTTGGTGATTTATGAAGCAGACATTATTCAGAAGTCTAAAAAAGTAATGGAAGAGGTCAGGATGAAGTATTTGCCTGGGCGGTCGCTTCCTGATTTTGAAGAAGACGGCCGTGAATTCAAATGGTTGGCAACATACTCACCGGAAACAACAATGCTGATTTCGTTCTTGAGAGTTGACGGCGGGTTGTCGAGTTATTCCATTTCGGGAAAAGGCGATGGACGGCCAAAATTCCTGTACGAGAAATCCAAGTCGAAACACTGAAGAGTGGCACATGAAAGGAATCTACGAATGACTCTCAATATTCATCTTCCCAACAGGAAATTGAATTTCGGTGACCGCCTGCTGAAATTGCTTGGAAAAGAAAGGCGGCCAATAGTTCCGAAAGGTGTAATTAATTCTGCATACAAAGAGGGTGGTCCTTTTGTTTATCTCAACGTGACTGCCCGTTATGAAAGTTTCTGGTCCGCACTATGGGGCGGCAGGAATAAACAGTAGATCACTGGTAGCGCGCCAGATGGTCAGAAGCATCCAGGGAAGAGTAATTCCTGGGTGCTTTTTTTTGCCGTGGATTCTGTGTATCGGGTACATTGGATGTTGCCGAACATCAAACCATGGTTTGAAATTGGCGCGGAGTAGATTCTTATGATAGTATTTCCCGGCAGAAGTTATAGTAGGGGACAGAATGTAAGCTTTTCTCTCTTTTTTATTGATCGGGCAAAGGATTATTACGCTCCGGTGATCAAACCACGGTTTGATCTTGCTGATAATCAAGATAGAATAAATTCATCAAATATGGTATAAGTACTTAAGACGCAAACACTAACGGGCTGGTGGGAGGTTTTTGTATGAATGACCGATGGTTGGATAATGGGATCGAGAATGGTAAACAGACGAGGATGTTATTGCCAGAGGACTCTGACTATTCGAAGGCTGATTACATAAAAATTGCCCAAAATGATAAAGCCCATGTTTTAATTGCAGGAGAGACAGGCACAGGAAAAGATGAATTAGCCAAAGCATTGCATCGGAATAGTCCAAGAAAGGATAAACCTTACATACCCTTAAATGCGGCAGCAGTTACAAAAACTCTTTTTACCAGTGAGATGTCTGGTTACGAGGAGGGTGCCCACAGTACAGCCTATGAAGCAAAGGCTGGTATTCTGGAAAGTGCTGATGGATGTACTCTTGTGCTTGAGGAAATAGGCGACGTAAGCCCTGAGAATCAAGCCTCACTATTAAGAGCAATTCAAGAAAAAGAGATTCGGCGAGCAGGTTCTGCCAAGCCCAAGAAAATTGATGTCAGGATCATTTGCACGACGAATAAGGATATTGATAAACCCGCAGTTTTTAGACAGGATATTAAGAATCGATTTCAACATATCTTAAGAATGCCGCCGCTCAGGGATCGCATGGGAGATGTTCCTTCGTTACTATCTTACCTGATTACTTTGCTTGGGCGTTCGCATTGTTACATAGAGGTGTCATCTTTGTTGATTATTTTGGCGTATGAATGGCCCGGTAACATAAGACAACTGCGCAGAATAGTAGAGCACGTTATCGAAGTGTCGAATGGTATCTTCAATTATTCAAACCTTCTGAAAGCGTTCAAGATGCGCGAGAAAATTGCTGATCCTCTTGGAAATTACAAACACGTGCCGGACAATTTGGATTCCTTGTTGGGTGCGCCGGTGGACTGTCCGCTATTGCATCCCAGCACGATAGCCAATTATTTGTTGTATAAGGCGGAGATTCGAGCAAAGGCTTTTGCGGGTGAAAATTATTTGTTGGCCAACACAATTCCGCGAGAGTGGATTAAAAGCGTTGCTGTGCTGAATTCGATTAAAACTATGGGAAAGAGGAGTCCGTTTTTCATAGACTTGAACAATTATAATGAAGATAAATGTTTCTATCCTTGGAAAAATCTTGAGAACACAACTCCACAATCTGTCATCAGTATGCTTTATCGCATAGCAGAATATGCAAACCTGTTCGTTAGCATGTGGCCGTGTGAGGAATATGCTGATGATTGTCCGGTTTATGATTTTAGTCGGAACGATGAGCGGTTGCAGGAGATGTCCGACAAACAACCATCCGCAGCTTTCATCAAATGGATAGAGGATGCTGTTCAATCAAATCCTTTTCCTGTGCTGCTACCATCAGAGGATAAACCTCTTGCTGAATTGGTGAAAGATTCTGCTGATAGTAATTCTGTAGTTCCGCCTTCTACTGGAAAAGACGGGCGAGGCAGGCATAAAGGCAGGCTTCTTCCTGATGAAACGATTCTTAAAGAACTGAAGATGGCCGTTCAAAACAAAATGTCATTATTGGCTTTTGAGAAAGCCTGTAAGGAAAAGTATGGAAAGAAATGGAGTAAGAACTCCACATCCCTTGACACTCGCCTAAATAATTTTGTCGATGCAGGGCTTAAAAAAGAGGCCCAAGAATTGTTCAAAATTATTAAGCAAACTGCTCCCTGATTCCAACAGAAAATAGACCTATAATTTCTGTTGGAATTTCTATTGGTAGTGTCGAATTTCAGTTGGTCAGAAGTCGCACTTTCTCGTTTATTCATTTCGCCCTTATTTTACAGGGCTTTCGTCTTGTCACCTCATACTGTCATCTCGTTGCCAATTTCTGTTGGTCACCTAGTTGCTAAATGGAAGATGGCAATTATTTTGGTTGCCGTAACAATTAAGTGAGAGGTAGTCCAAATGACTACAAGTAACGCAGAGAAGGCCGCTGAGATGGATGGCGAGAATATCGCTTCCGTTTCCAGCGGGGTAACGTCAGAGGGGATAAACATAGTGACCGGCAACGATCAGTCTTACAGGTTGATTGCGCTCGTGGACGAGCTTGGTCGAAGTAAAACGGTTCCGACTTCTGGGGAACTTGAGAAATGCGGGGCTGCGCTCAAACAGGCAGTTCTTGTGTGCGAAGTGCTCCAGAGTAAGACCGACAAAACCACCGTGGAAATTTACTACGATGGCGGATGCTTGATTCGAGGGGTGAAACGTCGCCTCAAGAACAAGAAGGCATTCGATGCGTGGTTGAGGAATCAGGCGACACATCCAGGTCAAATGGAGGTGTTTCGGCAGATGTGCAAAATTGAATCTATGGGGCCGGATATTCTGAGGTATTCCTTCTTGGGCAAGAACAGAGTTTTGCATCTGTTCTATATGTTTAAGGGGATGGAAGAGCTCAGCGATGGGGTGGTGAATGCGGATTCTGTTCGTCGTCGCTTGAAGGAGCTTGAGACGCTTTATCCGTTTCCGGCTCACGCGGCTATGACGGATCATGAGGTGAACGAATGTAAACTTCATATGGATGCGATCATCACGCTCTATAGGTTGGTCTCAGCCTTCGGTATCGAGGGAATCTGCACCTTTGACGATGCCAAGCTAATTGCCAGGCATAAGAAGAATGCCTTGGAACGTGGCGCTGCCAAGAGTTTGGCAGAGAAAATGGCTGACGAGGTGGACAAGGTGTCTGCTGTCAAGGACTGGATCGCCAATGGTATGAAGTTGCAACGCAACACAGAAAGTGATGTGGATGCGGCAACGGATGCTGGTACAGAAACTACCCCTGAAAGGATAGCAGAAGTATTGGCAAGGGCGAGTGAGACGATCGGTAAGATTGTTCTTGATCCCGAAATAGTGGCCAGGTTCAAAACTAACGGCGTCGTTGTGGATGCCGTAGATGCAGCATATGCATCGGTGATGGACCTGTACAACAGATTACATGCGGCCGTCGAAGCTGTGAATGAGCAGGAGGTCGGATTCTAATGAATCAACTGTTCATTGCTGTCACCAACTCGGCGACCATTGAGCGGTTTGAGCCTTACCGTCGAAGGGGGGGCTTTCCCCCCATCGACGTTCTGGTTTCACTACCGTATCTCAATGATGTGCTGCCAGGCCTTCTGAGGTTGAAAAAGAAAGGCCTGATAGGGCGGATGTTCTTGGATGCAGGAACTTTCACGCTCAATGCAAAAGGGGCTGCCGGTATACAGGAGCATCGGTTTGAAGAGTACATGGAGCTGGTTGAACGGTATGGCAAGTATTTCGACCTTATCGCGGCCTACGATGTGGACTT
>MHBM01000119.1 GCA_001804885.1 Lentisphaerae bacterium RIFOXYA12_FULL_48_11 | reverse complement strand
GATTCAATGTTCTGGATCGCGTCGATGACCAAGCCAGTAACTGCATGTGCCATAATGATGCTTCAGGATGAAGGCAAACTGTCGATCGAGGATCCGGTGTCAAAGTATCTTCCAGAACTAGCGAATCTGAAAACTGCTGATGGAAAACCGGGAAAGCCGATGCTGAAGCATTTATTAACACATACGGCCGGTTTGACGGAAGCAACGGAGGAAGAGTCTCGCGCATCGCGTTTGCTGGCTGATTTAATTCCATATTATGCTTCAAGACCGTTGCAGTTTGAGCCAGGGGCGCGTTGGCAATACAGCCAGTCGGGAATAAATTCCCTTGGGCGTATCGTCGAGGTTGTATCAGGTAAGAAGTTTCAGGAATTTCTCAAGGAGCGATTGTTTGATCCCCTTGGTATGAAGGATACAACCTTCTATCCCGATGCAACCCAGTGTAAACGCATAGCAAAGTCATACAAACTGATAGATGGCAAGTTGGAAGAAGCAAAGATATTCTCGGTTTATGATTATAAGCTTGGTGATGGCCGTTTTCCTGCCGCGAACGGAGGGTTATATTCGACAGCTTCTGATTATGGCCGGTTCTGTCAAATGCTATTGAACAAGGGAACGTTTGGAGGGAAACAATATCTCACAACTTCGGCAGTAACGGCCATGTCGACAATACAAAGCGGTGAGCTGAAAACAGGGTTTACTGATGGCAACGGTTGGGGGTTGGGTTGCGGTGTTGTACTCCATCCACAGGGGCCTACAGCAGTATTATCGCCAGGTACTTTCGGCCATGGCGGAGCGTATGGTACACAGGCCTGGATTGATCCGGTCAAGAACGTTGCATATGTTCTTATGGTTCAGCGGGCAAACTTTCCCAATGCTGATGCCTCCGGTCTGCGGAGTGATTTCCAGGCCGCAGTTGCAGATAAATTGAGATCTGCTGGTCACTGAATTCGGTGAAACTTTATTGAACTTTTGTCAGCCTGACATTACGGAGATTGAGTGCGTGCCATTTTTCCTTTACGGGTTTCATGTTTAGCTCAATGACCCCGGTGTTATTAATGTGGATTTTGCCTATCTCGATGGTCTTGAATTCCGACCAGCTTCCTGTCTGCAAGGTTTTTCCGCTTAGTTTCTGGTCTGCAATTTCCAATGTGAAATCCCCGTTACCTGATACGGATGCTATTTCAGCGGTGACTTTGTAATATCCTGCCACTGTTATACTCATCTTCCATAGCACCCATTCATCAGGTTTGTCCCAGAATCCGATATTTGCTTTATGGTTTTGTTCTTCCACCTTGATATGACTACCGTGCAGTTCGGCCTGATCGGCGTTCAGCTTGATCGTGCCCTGGGCGTCAGGTTTGACAATCTCGATCGGCTCTATGACCTTCACAGGCTTCATGTTTCTGCCGGTGATTTTGACGGCGCAGGTGTGCTCGGATATTTTCTGCGCGGGCACCTTGATGATGAGACATTCGGTATTCTGTGACCATTCGATTATTCCCTTATGCCCGATTAAGCTGATGTTCTGGATGAGGTTTATATTCTCACCCGCTGGTTTTGCGAGAGACTTGATTACCAGCTGCTCATCGTCCGGCCAGCCCAATGCAGTCGCGTAGAGAGTTTGTCCCCTGGTGGTGAATCGGATATCCTTGCTCGAGTAGGCAAAATCTTCTTTAAATCCGCCACCCCTGGTTCTGATAGGGCCTTCACCGTAAACCAGCCACGGACGTGTTCCGTGAATAACTTCACCAAAAATGACGTTCCACTTGGCCATTTCTTCGAGGGTCTGTTCTACCTCCTGATCGAGAGAGCCGTCCGGCCTTTGAACAACATTCAGAAGCAGGCATCCATTTTTGCTGACGATGTCTACGAGCATATGGATTGACCAACTTGTTGGCCTGAATTTCCAGTTTTTATTGTAGTACCAGTCGCCAATTGAAGTATCAGTCTGCCAGGGGTAGGGGTTGATACCACCCATTACGCCTCGCTCGAGATCCTGTACCCATTTACCTTCGGATTCCTGCTTGCAATTGTAAACGGCTTCCAGTGCGCCGCGTTTTTCAATACTCTTATTGTAAAGGTGGGCAACCATTTTACGGCCGACGTCGTTACCGACTTTGCCGAAGGGGAGGGCGCCATCGGTGTAGAGGAGATCGAGGTCGTAATTGTCGATAAGATCGGTCACACGTTTATACCATTCCTCGTGCCATTCGGAGTTGGTGCTGTACCAGCTCCTGTCGTTGGTGTCAGCCGGCTTGTGGTACAGGTCCCAGTATTTTTCATTTGCACCGTCATATGGGATTCCGGCCTTTGGTCCGGTCTTGTCAGCCTTGTGACTGTCCTGGAACCAGGTAAAGCTTGCGCCCATGTGCTCGGAAACACCGAACCTTAGTCCGTATTTTCTTGCCGCTTTCTGCCATTCCTGAACAACGTCTCGTTTTGGGCCCATGTTTACCGCGTTCCACTTGTTATATTTGGAGTTCCAGAGGTCAAAGTTATCGTGATGGCATCCCATGCTCACAAAATATTTTGCACCTGCTTTCTTGTAGAGTGACATCAATCTGTCAGGATCCCATTTCTCAGCCTTCCACAGAGGAATGATGTCCTTGTAGCCATGTTCTGAAGGATGTCCATAGTTCTCAAGGTGATGTTGATATTGACGATGTCCCTGCACATACATGTGCCGTGCATACCAGTCACCTGCCATTGGGACAGCCTGTGGTCCCCAGTGTGCCCAGATGCCGAACTTGGCATCGAGGAACCAGTCAGGGTATTGATATTGTTTAAGCGATTCATCAGTGGGCTGAAAGAAGCCTTTTGTAAATGGTCGATTCTTGCCGGGAATTGAGCAGCCTGCGAGAATAGTGATTACCATAACGTAAAGCAGCGCTGCTCTGGGCTGTTTGTTTTTGATCAATTTATTCAGCATATTTATCCCTTTTGGTTGAAGTGCATGTAGCGATTAATTTATGACATGAAACGAGTAAAACTTAGCACGTAATCTTTGACAATATATTTAAGGTAAAAAGAAATGGATAATAGTGACCCGGGATGGATAATAATGACTTGTTATGTGTTTTGCGGTACTCATTGCAGTCTGGTAGAGGAATTGTGCCTTTACCACTCGTTGTACAATGTGATTTACTCGGTTAGGTCACTTGATGGAAGGTGAAGAATGTTAAGCAGTTTCATAATGTCACTTGTTGCGGTGGTTTTGGCGGAAATGGGTGACAAGACTCAGCTTCTTGCCATGGCTTTTGCAACGCGTTACAGATGGCAGACTGTGCTATGGGCTGTTTTTGTTGCTACTCTTCTTAATCACCTGTTAGCAGTGATTGCCGGTAATCTTGTGACCGCCCTGCTTCCGATGTGCTGGATAAAGATGGCGGCTGCCCTTGCATTCATTGCGTTCGCGTTGTGGACAGTCCACGGCGATCATCTTGAGGGCGAAGACAGTCGTACAGGACGAAGCCCTTTCTGGACGGTCGCAATTGCTTTCTTCATAGCGGAAATGGGCGACAAGACACAGTTGATGACCATGACTCTTGCTGCAGGTCAGGCCGTCAAAATAGGAGGTGTAGGTATTCTCGCAAAGTTGCAACAAGTTGTCCCTGTGTGGGTTGGTACGACATGCGGAATGATTGTTGCAGATGCATTTGGAATAATTGTGGGAATAGTTCTGCACAAACATATTCCCGAAAAGGCTGTCAGGTGGGTGGCTGCCGCCGGATTTGCTGCATTTGGTTTCTTTGGCCTGCACGATGCACTTGACTGTATTTTGCCGGCAAAAACCAATATACACCATGTTGTTCTGATGGTTTCCTTACCTGTGGTAGTGTTTGTCATGTGGCGTATCAGTCGTTCCGACAAGGACTGATTGTTTTCAGAACCTGTTCGAAATTGTTTTGGTCCTGGCTGGAAAAGGGATAATATACAGGAAACGGATGTTTTTAAGTTCTGGTTTAAATATAAACAGGAATGGGTAAAGGAGGTGCTGTATGAAAAGTAAAATTAGTATGATGGTCATAATTGGTTGCATAGCGATTGCTTCAGGGCTGGGAACCGCTTGGTTTGCGTACGGGCAGACAACAAACGTACCTGTTGGATTTCAGATGCCTTTGGTCAGGGATCTGAAGCTGGTCAGTGATGTCGAGAACCTTGCCAGAAGGGTTGAGGAACTGGAGGCGAAAGTAAAAATTTTGGAAAGCAAGGGTGGTAAAGCCAAATAGCCGGGTTTCAAACCATTCCCTGAATTGCCTTCGCACGGATAGAATGATTTCTTGGAAGATGAAAAGGGACTGGAAAAATATTCCAGCCCCTTTTTTGTTGTTTAAGCTAGAGTTTGATTTCGAGCATGGGTTGGCCTTTTTGCACAGGTTTGCCATGTTCGACGAGAATACGCACAATCTGGCAATTAGACGCAGCCTTGATCTGGTTGAAAAGTTTCATAGCCTCCACGATGCAGACTGGGTCACCAGCCTTTACCATGTCACCTGGTTTAACAAACGGTGGCTTTCCTGGACCTGACGAAATGTAGAATGTTCCATGGAGTGGTGCGTCTATTGTCGGCCCGCCTGATGGTGCTTCCGGTTTCGGAGCTTCCGGTGCAGGGGGCTGTTGCTCTGCTACTTGGGTTTCAGTCTGGACTTGTTGTTTCGTCTGGGGTGCAGTTGATGACTTTCCTGCTGGTTTTGTTGATTTCAGGCTAAGGCTGACATCGTCACGCTTAATGATGATTTCGTTAATATGCAACTCATTGACCTTGTCTATGAGTGCGTGGAGTTCCTTATAATCCTTGGACCCCATGAATTGTTTTTCCGGATGCGGACTGCTGGATGCGACTTTTTCCTGCCCGATTTTCTCCCGTTCCTGATCTGCGGGGGATGGCGGACGTTGTTCAGAGGGCAGCAGTCTCCACTTGAAATACTCAAGTGCCTGCTCAGGGAAGAGGCAATAGGATATTATGTCTTCTTCGTTGTTTATCAGTTTTGGGTCAATATCCTTGGTTGCTTTGGGAAGAAGGGGTTCCATAAGGTCTGCAGGCCTGCATGTAATCGCCTTTTCCTTGCCAAGGATTTTCTTCTTTATTTCTGGATCCATTGGTGCAGGAGAGCGTCCATACAAGCCCTGTACATAATCTTTTGTTTCCTGCGGGATCATGGCGTATCTTTCGCCGGCAATGACATTCATGACAGCCTGAACTCCGACGATCTGGCTGGTGGGCGTTACGAGGGGCGGATAGCCCATATCGGCACGCACACGCGGGAGCTCTGCGAGCACTTCGTCCAGTTTGTCCAGTGCGTTCTGTTGCTGGAGCTGGTTCCGAAGGTTGGAAATCATGCCGCCCGGTATATGGTGAATCAGGATTTCCGGATCAATTATATTAGTCGGATGATGACTTAGCTGACGGGATGGCGCAATATCCGTGAAGTACTTGCATATTTTTCTCAGTGCATCGATGTCGAGATTTGCGTGGTAAGGTGTTTCTTCGAAGATTGCCAGCATGGTTTCAACGGGAGGTTGTGACGAGAAACCTGCCATTGGCGATATTGCGCAGTCAATGGCGCCGGCGCCGGCGCGAATACCTTCCACATACGTTGCGGATGCCATTCCGCTTGTCGCATGGCAGTGTAGCTGTATTGGAATATTGACTTCGCTCATCAGGGCTGAAATCAATTTTTCTGCCGAGATTGGTGATAATATGCCGGCCATGTCCTTGATGCAGAGGGAGTCGATGCCCATCTGTACCTGCTCCTTTGCAACCTGGACATATTTCTTAACTGTGTGAACAGGGCTGATGGTGTAGCAGATTGTTCCCTGGGCGTGTCCACCGTGCTGTTTTACACATTTGATGGCGTGTTCCAGATTTCGGGTATCGTTCAGGGCGTCAAAAATCCTGAAAATATCTATTCCGTTCTCACAGGCCAGCGCTATAAAACGATCAAGAACATCGTCAGGATAATTTCTGTAACCGAGAATGTTCTGGCCGCGAAGCAGCATCTGCAGGGGTGTCTTTTTTGCGCCTTTCTTGATGAGGCGAAGTCTTTCCCATGGGTTCTCGCGGAGAAAACGGAGGCAAACATCAAATGTGGCACCGCCCCAGACTTCCAGGGAGTAATAACCGGCATTATCGATTGTATCGATAATGTTAAGAATATCGCATGTGCGCATTCTTGTGGCCCAGAGAGACTGGTGGGCGTCGCGCAGTGTAGTGTCCGTTATTCTTAAAGGGATCCTGTTCTTTTCCCATTTCTGGTATGAAGGATCAATGTGTCTGAACGGAGCTATTTTCTTAACCATTTTTTGTATCTCCTCTTAAAAGTGAACTTTTCTGTTTTTCTGTAAAAACACGATTTGTGAAAAATGATTCGAGAATACCGATTGTTTGATAGTTTAAACTATTATCAGCGGTGTTTGAATCTCCCGATCCTGCAGTACTTTTCAAAACGTCTGTCGACAAGTTTCCTCTCTGAAACGCGTCTGAGGATGTTGAGATGCTTAAGAAGTGCTTGTTTTACCGCTTGCAGAGTGCCATCGTAATCGCGATGGGCTCCGCCTATGGGTTCAGGGATAATTTCGTCAACGATCCCGAGTTTGAAAAGTGAGTTTGCCGTGATTTTTAATGCTTCGGCCGCTTCTGGCGCCTTTGATCCATCTCGCCACAATATTGATGCGCATCCTTCAGGGGAAATTACCGAATAAACTGAATTGGAAAGCATCAGTATAACGTCTCCAACGCCGATTCCCAGAGCTCCCCCGCTTCCGCCTTCGCCGGTAACGACCACGATGACCGGGACTTCAAGCTGGGACATTTCGGTGAGATTCCGGGCTATGGCTTCTGCTTGACCACGTGCTTCAGCATCGGCTCCGGGATAAGCGCCGGGTGTGTCAATAAAAGTAATTATCGGTATCTTGAATTTTTCGGCCAATTTCATGAGCCGCAAAGCCTTACGATAACCCTCAGGGGTTGCCATTCCAAAATTGGATTTGACGTTATCTTCCAGGTTTTTACCCTTCTGATGTCCTATAATCATTACATGGGAATCTGCTATTGTGGCGAATCCACCGATAATGCCTTTGTCGTCTCCGAAGCAACGATCACCGTGAAGTTCAATGAATTCTCCACACATTCCTGCAATATAATCCCTCAAAAGTGGGCGGTTGGGATGTCTGGCAACTTGAACGGTTTGCCACGGAGTCAGGTGGGCATATGCCTCTTTAAGAACCTTGTCGAGTTCCTTTTTCAGGCCTACGATCTGATCATCGACCTTGGCATTCGGGTCTGTGGCCTTTTGCTTTGTTAGCTCCGCAATTTTTTCTTCAATTTCCGGAGCATTCTTTTCAAAATCAAGATTCATGGTTATTTTGCCTTCCAGTATCGCAATACTTTGTACAGGAAGTTTTTCATTTCTTTTCGGTTTACTATCTGATCAATAAAACCGTGATCAAGTACGTATTCTGCAGTCTGGAAATCGTCGGGCAACTTTTGTTTGATCGTTTCCTCGATTACTCGCCGTCCGGCAAACCCGATAAGTGCCTTTGGTTCGGCAATGTTTATGTCTCCCATTGTCGCAAAGCTGGCTGAAACGCCGCCAGTTGTGGGGTCCGTAAGGATTGAAATATAAGGGATACCCATTTTCTTCAGGCGGGCAACACCGGCACATGTCTTGGCCATCTGCATAAGGGATATGATGCCTTCATGCATTCTTGCGCCGCCTGATGCGGAGACCACAATGTAAGGGTATTTGTGTCTCAATGCGTATTCTGATGCCAGAAGAATCTTTTCGCCGGTTCCGCTTGCCAAGCTACCGCCGAGGAATCGGAAATCCATGACAGCCATAACCACCCTTATGCCGTGAATCTTTCCGCGGCCTGTGATTACGGCTTCTTTCATGCCTGTTTTTACCTTTGTTGCTTCGGCTTTCTCGGCATAGCTGCCCTTGCTGTCTTTAAATTCAAGTGGATCTGCTGTGGATACGTTATCGTTGATTTCCCTGAATGTCCCTGGATCCAGAAGGATATCCATGCGTTCTTTCCAGTTTATCTTGTCGTGGAAATTGCACTGTGGGCAGACGCTGAAGTTCTTATCCCATTCGTCCTTATATACATGTGCCTTACAGGAGGGGCATATTGTCCAGAGATCCTTTTTCTCTGTCACGACTTCCTGAGGCTTTTCCTTTTTTCTAAACCAACCCATTTATAATCCTCTAATTATTTCTCGAAAAGCTGCATTATCGGAAATGATGTAATTGCTTTGCAAGTAAAATTTAGTGGGGGCGAAATCTGCCCTATTTTCAGTTTGCTGTCAATAAGGGACTTATATAAATCTCGGGTAACGGTGATTGCGTATGGTTGAATCTTGTCTTATTATCCGGAAATTATGCGTATTACTGGTGGAATTTACGGCAGACGTCAGATAGTAGTGCCAAAAGGTGAGTGCAGACCTACTCAGGATGTGGTAAGGGGGGCTCTGTTTTCCATTATAGGGGAAAGAATATGTGGTTGTCGCTTCCTTGATCTGTTTGCTGGATCCGGTACTGTTGGATTGGAAGCACTGAGTCGCGGTGCTGATCTTGTCTGTTGGGTCGAATCGAACCGGAAAACGATGATAACTCTGAAAGAAAATGTGGAACGAATATGCTGTAAAGATGGAGATATGGCTCATAAGGTGAGATTTTTTGGTGGTGATGTTTTCAGTTTTCTTCAAAAAGGGCTTGAAAATCAGCAATTTGACCTTATCTTTGCCGATCCTCCTTATGACAGGGAAGCTGAAAAGGGCTGGCTTCCCCGGCTTTTCAAGGTGCTCGGTGACGGCAATGTGCTGGCTCCTGGAGGAGTTTTTGTAATGGAGCAGGCGTCGGAAGAAGATAGTTGTGAAAACATTGATTGGGCTTTAGTGAAGGACAAGGTGTATGGCGGGACGAGGCTTAGATTCTTTGTCAGGAAAGAAAAAGGAGGATGTCTTTAATGATTAAGACGGCCATTTATGCAGGAACCTTTGACCCTTTGACTCTCGGGCACATGGACCTTATAGAGCGAGGGGCAGAGATTTTTGAACATCTCATACTTGCTGTCGTTGTTCAACCGCCCAAAGACAATTTGTTCAGCGTAAAAGAGCGGATCGCAATGGCTAAAACGGTGGTGAAGGGCATAAATAATGTTGAGATTGACGCATTTGATGGCCTTTTAGTGGATTATGCGCGCAGAAAGAAGATTAGGGTTCTGATTAGAGGGCTCAGGGCTTACTCAGATTTTGAGTATGAGTTCCAGATGGCCCTGACTAATAGGAAGCTGGCGCCGGAAGTAGAGACTCTTTTTATGATGCCTAATGAAATTCACAGTTATGTGAGTTCCAGTACTGTCAGGGAGGTCGCCAGGCTTGGTGGTGATATCAGTGAATTTGTTCCGAAACCGGTAAAGATAGCTGTCGAAAACAAAATGAGACGGTTTAGAGGGAAGAAGATT
This sequence comes from Lentisphaerae bacterium RIFOXYA12_FULL_48_11, assembly GCA_001804885.1. GTDB lineage: Bacteria > Verrucomicrobiota > Kiritimatiellia > UBA8416 > YA12-FULL-48-11 > YA12-FULL-48-11. The sequence continues at coordinate 2,703 of MHBM01000119.1, read as the reverse complement.
ATTGTAAAGAGCTGACATTTTTTCTGTTTCGAGGATGAAGGTGTTTTATGATTATCAGGATGGCAGAAATTCCAGAACAGGGCAGGCAGTATGTTGGAGAAGATCCGTCGGAAGTGCTGGAACTTGAATCCGAGCATGACATTCATGCCGAGGGTCCTGTTTCATATAACTTCCATGCGCAGACAGCCCCTGGTGAGCTCATCGTACGCGGCTCAATCAGCGTTCCAGTATCGTTCAGGTGTTCAAAGTGTGCCGAACCTTTTAAAATGACTATAAAAGAACCGAATTTTGCCTCTGTCAGGGAAGCTGAAAGGGATCAATCTGTGGACTTGACCGGTGAAATGCGTGAAGCTATTATCCTCGCCTTTCCAAATTACCCGGTATGTAAGTCTGACTGTAAAGGGCTGTGTGCGCGATGCGGCGCCAGCTTGAACAGGGAGCAGTGTGATTGCAAGGGGAACAAGGGAAATGTATGGGCCGCGCTGGATGGTCTAGAACTGAAGAAAGAAAATAAAGGAGAATAAAAAATGGCTTTACCAAAAAGGCGAACGTCGAAAAGAAGGATTCGTTCTCGCAAGGCTTCTCACAAGAAGGATTATATTGCCGTCAAAACCTGTCCCAATTGTGGTGCGCCTCAGCAGCCGCACAGGGTTTGCCGTTCCTGTGGCTATTACCGTGGCAGGCAGGTAAAAACTGTTGATGCGGAATAGTCTATTATGCGCATAGCCATTGATGCAATGGGGGGAGACTATGCTCCTCTCGAAATAGTCAAAGGTGCGGTGGAGGCTGCTAATAGTCTTTCTTCCGTATCAAAGATATTTCTTGTTGGCAAGTCGGATGCTATTAATGCCGAGCTTGTCCGCTATTCACCTGTTTCTGAAAAGATAGAGATTCGCCATGCTTCAGAGAGTATTGAGATGGGCGAAGAACCTGCTATGGCTGTGCGGCGCAAGAAGGACTCTTCCATAGGGAGAGCCGTAGACCTAGTGAAGAGCGGAGATGCTGATGCCATGGTTTCGGCAGGCAATACAGGTGCTGTGGTTGTGGCTGCCACGTTGAAGCTCAGGACTCTTGAGGGTGTGGAAAGGCCGGCCATTGCGACGGTGTTGCCGACTCAGGGGCGGCCTTTTGTGCTTATAGATGCGGGTGCCAACACGGATTGTGATGCAAAGTTGCTGGTTCAGTTTGCAGCGATGGGGAGTGTTTATTCGCGTGCGATACTCGGTCAGAGTAGTCCTGTTGTGGGCTTGATGAGTATTGGTGGCGAAGACTCTAAGGGTAACGAGATAACCAAGGAAACTTTCGGCTTGCTCGATAAGTCAGGCTTGAATTTCAGGGGTAATGTTGAGGGACATGATCTGTTTAAAGGTGAGACGGATGTTGTGGTGTGCGACGGTTTTGTTGGAAACGTTGTGTTGAAGACAAGTGAAAGTGTGGCGCATGCGATCGGGCACTGGATGAAACAGGAGTTCAAAAGCAATCTCTGGCGCATGTTTGGTTCTGTTCTTCTTATCGGAGCGCTCAAATCGATGAAGAGGAAAATGGATCCGGAAATGTATGGTGGCGCGCCGCTGCTTGGTGTGAATGGAATATGCATCATCACTCACGGTGCATCTTCGAGTCGGGCGATTTATCATGCCATTCGTGTTGCGGCAGAGGCTGTAGAACAACAGGTGAATAAAACCATTGTCAGTGAGCTTGCGAAGAAAGGCGGAAATTAATGGGACAGTCGGGGAAAACAGTGAGAAATGTTTCTATTGTCGGGGTTGGTGCATATCTTCCTGAGCGTGTTTTGACAAACGCCGAGCTTGAAAAGATGGTGGATACCACAAACGAATGGATTGTCACAAGGACTGGCATAAAGGAGAGGCATATTGCCGCGGACAATGAGGCGACCTCGGATATTGGCGCCAAAGCTGCATTGCGTGCACTCGAAAATGCAGGTGTTTCGGCAGAACAGGTTGATATGATAATCTGCGCAACCATATCGAAAGATATGGTTTTTCCGAATACTGCCTGTTTTATTCAGAATCTAATTGGGGCAAAAAATGCATCTTGTTTTGACCTTGAAGCGGCATGTTCAGGTTTTCTTTTTGGTCTTGAAACAGCCAGGAATTATATTGCAAGCGGTACTGTCAATACAGTGCTTGTCATAGGTGCGGAAAAGCTGAGCAGTATTACTGACTGGCAGGATCGTGGTACCTGTGTGTTGTTTGGCGATGGTGCCGGAGCAGTGGTTCTTCAACACAAGGACAGTGGCAGGGGTATTATTGATACTGTCATGAAATCAGATGGCAGCCTTGCCGACCTCCTTTGTATTCCTGGTGGAGGGAGCAGGCAGCCGACATCAGTTCAGACCATAGATCAGAGATTGCATTACATGAAAATGTCCGGAAACCAGGTGTTCAAGCATGCTGTCCGTTATATGAGTGATGCGGGGACGGAGCTTCTTGGCCGGAATGGTCTTACAATAAAGGATATTGCCTGTGTCATTCCTCACCAGGCAAACATGCGTATTGTCCAAGCTATCGCAGAGAAGCTTGGAACTACGCTGGAAGAGAAATTTTATATCAACCTTGATAAGGTAGGTAATGTTTCGGGGGCATCTGTGCCTCTGGCGCTTGATGAAGCAATCAAGTGTGGCAGGGTAAAGAAGGGTGATCTTCTCATGTTCGTCGTTTTTGGCGGCGGATTTACATGGGG
>MHBM01000118.1 GCA_001804885.1 Lentisphaerae bacterium RIFOXYA12_FULL_48_11 | reverse complement strand
TCACATCCATCCTACTGGAAGATAGGGGGGAAGCCTTATTTCTCATTTTATGAGTTGACCAAATTGCTTGAGGGTTTTGGTTCAGTGTCAGCGACACGTGCGGCACTCGACAGGTTCAGGGAGAAGGTGAAGGCGGCGGGATTTCCTGGCCTTAATATTAACGCTGTCGTCTGGGGGCGGCCAATCCTGCCTGCGGAGAAAAAGCCTGCGGATACCAGGCAACTGGTGAAAGATCTTGGTTTTGACTCTGTTACATCTTATGTCTGGATACATCATGTCGGCCTGGACAAGCAGGTTACAGATTACAATGATGTCAGGGATAAGTATTTCGCATACTGGGAACAGGCTGAAAAACTGTTTGATGTACCATATTACCCGAATGTCAGCATGGGTTGGGATTCAAGTCCACGTGCGGCGCAGGAAGACGAATTTGGGAATTTCGGGTATCCTTTCATGAACACAATAGGAAACAATACGCCGGATAATTTCCGTACCGCGCTGGAGATGACGAAAAAGCGGCTGATGGCCAGGCCTGCTGATCAGCGTATATTCAATATCAACTGCTGGAATGAATGGACCGAAGGCAGCTATCTCGAGCCTGACATGATCAGCGGCATGAAATACCTGGAAGCAGTACGTGATGTATTTGGCGCTAAAAAATAACAGGTTTCCCGTTAGAGTATTCTGTTTTTATTACAGAGAAAAATATTGGAGAATCCTGGTCGCTGATGTAAACTATTAACATTAATGCGCTACGCCATCATATCGGATATTCATGCCAACCTTCAGGCGTTTGAGGCGGTCCTGGCGGACATATCGGTCCAGAATATTGACTCCATTGTGTGTCTCGGTGATGCGGTTGGATATGGTACTCAGCCGGTCGAGGTTCTTAACGTTGTCAGGGAAACTGTCCACGTGATGCTCATGGGGAACCATGATGCGGCCGTCGTTGATTTGATGGATACAAGTGACTTCAGCGATGGCGCACTGTTGTCGATTGCAAGTACCAAGCCGCTTTTAGATGATTCTATCACTGAGTATCTTGAGTCGCTTCCCTATGGATATACTGTTTCTGAATTTGCTTGTGCGCATGCGAATTTGGTCAATCCGGAGAGTTACAACTATGTTCAGACCATTGAAGATGCTGTTTTATCTTTTAAGGCCAGGACGGAACAACTGCTGTTTGTTGGTCATACTCATGCGCCGGCTGTCTTTCTCATGGATCCGGAAGGCTCTTGTTCTAAACTTTCTGCAGATGGGTTCATCGTCCTTCATAGTTGCCGCTATCTGATCAATCCCGGTTCTGTGGGTATGCCCCGTACAAAAGACCTTCGCGCTACTTACTGTATTTTCGATACAATGGAAAAAAGAGTGTCGTTCCGCAGGGTCGGTTATGATGTCCAGGCTTTCCGCAAGATGATTGAAAAAGATGCCAAAAGCAGTGAGCAGATCGCCTATGTTCTTAATCTGCTGGACAGTCATATGCTGCCGGCTCGAAAGACCAGCAAGGATGTGTCTTCTCCGGCCGTCAGGAAAATACGTGAAGCAGCAATGGCTGCAAGAAAAGCAAAAAGGGAAAAGAAGCCTTCAGGTCAATCGGCTGGAGGTGCATCCATGTTTCTTGACGATGCGGCATTGAAGTCGATTCAGACTGCTCCTTCGAATAAGAAACGCAAGGTTGCCAAGAACGAGCCGGTCAAGACGTGGAAATCCAGCAGATGGCTTGTTGTTGTGATTGCGTGTCTTCTTGTCGTCGGGATGGCCTTTGGGATTGTTGCTTATAAAATGAAGGGACATTCAGAAGCTTTATCTGATTATCAGCAGCTTCCCCCTGGATTGGAAAAGGCTGCAGAGATCGTCTTGCAGGAACCGATGCCGGGTCAGGACGTGGAGAAACAGGTGGGCGCCACCAATCGTGGGCCTGTCAGGTTTGAGAATCTTTCTTTAATCCATCGCTGGAGTTTCAGTAACAACCTTGCCGACACAGAGGGCGGCAGTAATGCGGAAATAGTTGAGGTGGGCCCTAATGATGTGAAGATGGAAGCTGGCCAGGTGATTATTACGGGTGGGGCCAGGGGTAAATCCGACTATGTTTCCCTGGGTAGTGGGCTGCTTGCAGGAAAGACCGGGCCTATTACGATAGAGTTGTGGGCAAGGCAGATCAGTGTAAAGAAGTGGGGCAGGATATTCGATTTTGGAAATGGGGAAAAGAACGGCCTGATGATGGCATGGACAATAGAAAAGGACCTCAACAAGGATAAGATCGAATGGCAGGACAGTAATGGTTCTGCGGCAGTGGATAGTTCCAACAAGTATGCCCTTGGCAAGGAATACCATATTGTGATGGTTGTTGAACCAAAGACCGGGACCGACAAGAAAACGCTTGTTACATGGTATTCAGCGCCTTCTGAAAAGGTTGAGCTGGGCGAGGCGAAAGGAAAACTCAGGACGGCAAGTACGCTGGCGAAGCTGGTTGATGCGCATGATAATCTGGGACGCTCATTTTATGATGGCGACGAAACTGCAAATGCTGCTTATAATGAAGTCAGAATCTGGGATGGTGCGGCATCCTGGACAGTTGCAGAGATGCTGCACAAGCTGGGGCCTGACGTAGTTTTCAAATAAGAACTATTGTTAGGGTTCCGGTCGCAGGTTGGGTCTTTCTGAAATGGTTGCTATGTGACGGCTGGATACGTTTGTCAGGGGCGAAATAAGCCGGGCGGATCGTTTGTGTTCAGCCAATAACTCTTCAGTCCTTGATAACTGCCTGATTGAATCTATGTGTACTGTCCCTGGCAAGGGGGGCGATCCTAGCATTTTCTCAGGGAAGCCAATTCTGTGATGATATTTCCTGCCCACTTGTAAACATTATTTGTCCTGATAGTGTTTCTCATCTGTGTCATCCTGCTGCTTTTCTCTTCGGCAGGCATTTCTACGGCAAGGCGGATGCTATCGGCAAATTCCTCGATTGAGTAAGGATTTATCAGGATTGCCTGTGTTAATTCCTTGGAGGCGCCCGTGAAACGACTGAGTATCAATGTGCCGTCCAGGTCCTTTTTGGTTGCAACGTATTCTTTGGCTACAAGGTTCATGCCGTCATGCAGTGAGCTGACGATGCAGATGTCTGCAATCATGTAATAGGGCCTGATTTCCTCCTGTGAAAAATGGCGCTTGAGGTAAATGATGGGTTTCCAATTTCCATCTGAGTGTTTCCAGTTTGTCTTTTCGACAAGTTCATCAACTTCTCCTGCGAAGTCATGGTAACGTTTTATATGAGTCCGGCTGGGGGCTGCAATCTGGATAAATACAAATTTCTTTTTGTGTTCCGGGTATTTCTCGAGAAATCTGTCGATGGCTAAGATGCGTTCTGTTAATCCCTTGGTGTAATCAATTCTGTCGACGCCTATTGCCACTATAGTGTTTTCCAGGTCAAATTCCTTGCGGATGACCTCAAGACGGCCGGAATCTTCCGGCGATATGTCGTGGCAGGAGTTGTCGTCTACACTGATGGGGAAAGACTTTATGGAGGTCTCCTTTCCGAAACGTATAACTTTGGAGGTTTCTGTGTCGACGCGTGATTCGAGAAGCCTGTTGGCTGTATCGAGAAAATTGTTGCAGTGCATTTGAACGTGGAAACCAATCAGGTCGCAGGCAAGCATTCCTTCGAGAATCTGTTCCTGGTAGGGGCAGGTTGAGAAGACTTCCGGGTTAGGCCATGGAATGTGCCAGAACAGCGCTATGGTGGCATCTGGTCTTTTTTCTTTTATCATTTTTGCTATCAGGGTGAAGTGGTAATCCTGGATGAATATGAAAGGGGGATTGGCGGGTAATTCTTCCAGGACACTGTCGGCAAATTTGCGGTTTACCTTTATATACTCCTGCCAGTCGGATTCCCTGAAGATGGGTCTGGTGTGAGTTATGTGACAGAGTGGCCACAAGCCCTCATTTGAAAAACCATAGTAATATCCTTCTTCTTCTTCCTTGGACAACCATACCCTCTTTAAAATATATCTGTCATCTTCCGGAGGGACTCCCAGCTTGTCTTTTGAGTTCACAAATTGCCGGTCCGCATTACCTGATCCATGTGCGATCCACATGCCGCCGCAAGCACGCATAATGGGGTCAATGGCAGTTACCACACCTCCAGCCGGCTGTATGCATTCAGCTTTTCCGGTAACTTCATTTATTGTGTGCATATAGGGTTCCCTGTTTGAAACCATATATAGAGCATTTTCCCCCATACGTGCCTGGATGGTGTCCCTGAGTTTGGATACCGTCCAGAGCTCTTCTTTGTCGAGCCGTTCCGATGCCTTTTCTGAGACTACCTTGCGTGCGATTCTCAGGCTTAGTGCGACCTGCTCAACTTCGCTTGCGAGTTTACCCAGTTCATCAACCTGTTTTATGGAGTGAGGACTGTTGGTTTCTCCTCGCTGGAAATGCTGGAACCATTCAGTGAGGTGGATGATGGGAAGGATGAATATTTGTCTTTGAATAAGCAGCATGATCAGGACGATGACGACCAGGAGAGAGATCAGCGTGATGCTAAGCCGTTTCCATATGGAGGCCAAGGTGGTAAGAACGTACGAAGTGTCGTACACAACTTCTACCAGGCCAAGTATATGGCCGTCATCGTCAAAGATCGGCCTGACGTAGCTGTATGCCGAGTAGTTGCCAAATTTTTCTAATGCCCCGCGAGGGGATTTTTCCTCAAGAATAGTCTCTATGTATGGCTTTCTCGTGTTTCCCCAGTCGGCGATACGCTCGGTAACCGCCACCACCTTGCCGCTTGTATCATAAATTACACACCCCTGGAGCCGTTCTCTTCGTTGGAAGCTTTCCGTGAGAGCCCGCGCGCTTTTTAAGTCGTTGTTCAGGAGTATGTGTCGGGCTGAAAGTCCAAGGCTTTCATTTACTGCTATTGCTTTCCTCCTGATCTCATCCATCTGTTTTTCTTCTTCAACGCGGACATGGATGATGCCGAATATGGTAAATGCCACTGAAATAATGACCAGTATCGGTAGAATAAAAAAAAGCATTCGTTTCATATTGTTTTCTCAAAAGACTGTCTGGTTAACATGCCGAAGAAAATGTAATAGGACTGGATGAAGCAACTGCCTTTTCGAGCAGGTGAAATATCAGGTTCTTTCATGCCTATCCTTCCAGCCATATGTTTACATTTCTGACTGAATGGCGGCCCGACCATCCCGAACGACCTCTGGCAAAAATATTTTGTCAGACCCTTTTTTTAATATTCCTTTTTTTCTGATTATAGATCAAGTGTTATAATAAATTTCTGTGCTAAAATTGCAAACAAGTGGACTTGTTGACAGCCTGTAACGGTTTTAGCATGATTGTTTCAGCGAAGTCGTGTTATGCGTGAAAGACATTTATGGCGCGCATTGTCATGAATATTTGGTGCATGATGAGAGCCATCTTTTGCGTTATGGCATCCTTAAGGGCATTGATTCCTAAAGACTCGGAAGGTGTTCTGTTCCGATAACAGACTTGCAGTTACAGTTGAAATCATGTGGTGTATTGTCGGTACAGGCTGTCTAGTATAAGGAGGATATCTCCATGTTGAGACATTTTAGGGTGTTGTTGACGGGTATAGTGATTTACGCTGTGCTGTCATTGACAGTCTTTGCGGGCGAGAACCAGCTGCAACCCGGTGAAGAGTCTGAAGTCAAGATGCCTGATAACGGAAGAATGATGAAGGTGTACCTGCCTTTGAATTACTCGGCTGACAAAAAATGGCCGGTAATATTCTTTTTTCACGGGATGAACGGTAGCCCGACAACCGCGCCGATCAGGTATTACACTGCCGGGAACGATTTTGTTGTCATAGGCCTTCCGTATGCCGCAGAAAAAGAGGTTCCTAAAACTGCGCAGCAGGCAGAGGGAATCCTGCAGAAAGAGCTGGCCAATTTCTATTCTGCGCGAGCTTGGGCCGGGAAAAACCTGAAGATTGATGAGAACAGGATAATCATGGGCGGCATAAGTCTCGGAGGATGGACTACCAGTACCCTTGCAGAGTATGCGATGCCGCGTGTTGCAGGAATGTTCATTCTGCTTGCCGGCCGCCAACGCGAGAAAACACCGCCAAAAAATCCCGCGTTGCTTAAGTTTATGCCCGTTTATATAGGTGCCGGGGAGGCCGACCCCAATATTATACCGGCATTCAAGGCTGTTGCATCGTACAGGCGTTATGGCGCTGTGGTTACATACGAGATTTTCATGGGTCTTGGCCATGCTCCGCCGCAAGGTGCTCCGCCGCGTTTCAAGGCCTGGCTGAATTCTTTCGGTAAATGGTATGCAGGAACCATGACTGATGATTTGCGGAAAGAGGTTGATGAGAGCTTGAAGGGACAACTTGATAATGCAATGGGCAAGGAAGATGCGCAGAAATATGCCGTACTCCTAGACCTGGAATCTGATCCCAGTCTTTCAAGGAGCACTCCATCAGTCGCCGCCGAAATAAGCAAACAGCTCAATGCTGCAAGGATGGAGTCTCCCGGCAGGGAGGAAAGCATTGCCGAGAAAACTTTCTTTGAACTCGCATTGCAGGATGTGAACATGAAGCTTGCCAATGAATTAAAGGCTGTCAGGGATGGATTCAAGAAGCTGGGCTATACATATCCGGAAACGGTTTTTGGAAAATATGCCGCGGCGTATGCTGAGTGCCTGGCGCAAATGTACCAGAAAATCATGGATGCATCGCCGTCTGCCATGGGCGCCGGTGCTAAAAAATCCAGTTCTGTCAATTTTCCAACCGGCGAGAGTCGGGCGCGTGTTCCTGTGATAAAATACAAGAAGCCGTGAAGAAAAAAATATTGAATGGCGATTGATAAATGAATAAGCATGATGAAATTTCCAGCGGAGAACATGGAGAGTTCCATGTCCAGGTTGCCATAATTGATTGGATTGATCAGGAGAGGCGCAGGGTTGTTCCTGTAAAGATTTATTCTCCAAAAGCTGAAGATGGGTCTTTTCCTCTTGTAATCTTCTCTCATGGTTTGGGTGGCACACGACAGGGGTATGAATATGTTGGCAGGCATTGGGCCAGCCATGGCTACATATGTGTACACGTCCAGCACCGTGGCAGTGACAATGAAGTTGGAAAAAATAACGGAAGACCCTCGGAGGCTATGCGCAAGGCGGTCGGCGCCTTCGAAAACCTGTATAACCGGCCCAAGGATGTAACGTTTGCTGTAGATCAGATGGAGCGACTTAACGGTGACAAGTCTTCGGATTATTATGGCAGGGTAAATCTTGCGAAGATCGGTGTCGCCGGTCATTCGTTTGGCGGATACACGGCGCATGCGGTTTCCGGGCGTGTGATATGGGGACCGGGAGGGGTGGTCGACCTTCATGATAAACGTATCAAGGCGTGTATTGCCATCAGCGCCCCGGCAAGGGATACGGATGAGTTCAGGAAATCATTCGAGAAATTCGAGAAGCCCTGCCTTCATGTAACAGGTACCCACGATACAAGTCCCATCGGTGAGACAAACGTTGAGCACCGTCGCATACCGTTTGATTCGATAAAGAGCGGGGATCACTATCTTGTAACCTTCAGGGATGCTGACCATATGGTGTTTACGGGGAAGGTGTGGCCCAACCGCGATGCTGATATCGACAATGAAATCCACAGGCTGGTCAAGGCGAGCACAACTTTATTCTGGGACGCATACCTTAAGGATGATGCCGATGCTGGAAATGTCTTGAAAGGCAGGGGGCTGGAGCTGCTTCTTGGCGATAATGCCGCAGTTGAGAGAAAGTGAGTACGGCTTGCTGCGGCAGGGGCTAAATTGGTGCATCAGAATAAGCAGGTAGCTTTTCACGGACATGAGTCCCGTTGGAACACAACGGCCCGCACGGGAGAAGACGGCCCGCGTGGCCGCGGGCCCTCCCTAAGACTTCTTTTGGGAGGGGCATCGGCTCGCTACTCATTGTCTGCGCTTTCTTTTTATCATCGACGCGATTGATTCTGTAATCAAATAAAGCCCAAGGAGTGGCACGCAGGCAAGGAATCCGGAGAGAGCCCAGGCTGAAATCCTGTTTCCAAAGAACTTCTCCAGCTCGCGGATACCGCAAAGCAGATCCTTCAGATGTCTTACCTCCGAGACCATCACAATTGCAGGGAGCGCTGACATCGCGAGCAGGAGGATGCCTGCGAGTATTCTAATGACGGTATGAGATCCTGGTCGCATTTTTTCCTAGGCACATTTTCTTTTCCGGGCCAGTGATATGAGCATGAAGAATATTCCGGAAGCCATCAGGGCCCAGGTTTCAGGTTCTGGAACAACTGCAACGGATGGAACGGAGCCGGGGTCGACTGGCGACAGTCCTGCCTGTTTGTATTGCTGTTCTGTTTCCAGTACCACGGCGCCGGAAACGGGAGTGACAAGTTGATGGGCCATGGCAATTGATACGGCCCTGGCCAGGTCTTCCTGTTTGCCGGACTTTTCCAGCTTTAGAATTTCCCCGTTTGCCCACAGACGCGCAACATGCTGCCAGGCATGATTTCCCTGTTTCGGGATAATTTCACCGGATCCGGATGTCCGTTCGAGTTGAAAGAATGTCGCTTTGCCTGAAAGGATGGAAAATGCCTTGCGAAGTGAATGACCGGCATCGTCGAAGTCAGGAATTGAGTCCGCAACATGTGCGTCTTCCAGCCGCTGGCTGAGTATATTCACGCCGGCGTCGAGCTGTACTTCGTAAAGCACCGGATCATTTACCCGGTGCCGTATTCTGCGGGCAAGTTCGGGATTGAAAGGTAATTCGACGGGCTGGGTGGAATGTATCCATAAGATGGCGCCGTCCGGATATCCTTCCAGCAATCGAAATGCTTCGTTGAGTGCCGGCGCATTGTCACATCCGCCCTCAAAAGAGGTGTCCATGATGCTTTCAGCTGCAATACGAATTCCAGCGGCGTTTCGTCGTCTCATGCTGCTCAATTCAGTGACATCGTCGTCTGCCAGCAGTATTGAGAACCTGGCTTCTTCGGGTAATCCGGCAATTGCCCTGCTGATTGCTTCCTTGTGCTGTGCCATGCGACTTGATCCGTCGATGACAATTATTGTCTGTCCTGACATTCTGATATTTTTCTCGATGATAGACTGGCAGACAATATCTCCTTTGCCTGCGGCTGGTTTCTCCGTCCATGTGTTCGCAGTGCCGGGCTGGCGGCTGAGTCGTATTGTAAAAGGCCTGGACATGAGTGGACCAGGCAGTGAGCCGGCAAGACAGTGCGTGTTCTCCTTCGATGAAGTAACAGAGAATTCCGGCGAAGGAATGAAGGTTGCGATTGCAGAGTTTGCCTGCATCCTGATGGCTTGCCTGTTTGTATCAGGAATAGAGAAGTTCTTCTCGATGAAGAACGGAGTCCTGAGTAAACCTTGCTCTGGAGATTCAAGCGCAAGGGGAGCAGTGATGCCGATGCGTATTTTCATTACCCCTCCTGTTGGCGGAACCGGAAAACACTGGAGCATGATACGGTCTTTTCCCGATGTTGTTACAAGGACAGGGTCACGGCGTTGCTGTACGATACTCTTGTAGGCGTTTTTCACTTTGGCACGCGCATTATATGCTGCTTCCCGTTCCTTCCCGTTAACCCAGAGAGTGAGCCTTGATACCACCCCTCCGGGCGGAAGGACTGCCTGGGCACGTGCCTCTCTTTCCAGGTATGAATCATTTTGAAAAACAAGAGTCCATTCTGTGTAACTGGTTGCGCTGTCGGAATCCACTATGGCATCAATGCCGGACTCTTTCAGGAAGAGATTCTTGACTGGAGCGGCAACGGAATCGCCGCCCTGATTCCGGTCGAACTCGCCGGTGTCTACCGGGCCTATTGAATCCCGGTGGAAACTTCGCATATCAGGCGGCACGACGGAATTATACATCGCGCCTGTGAGGCGGTAGTAAAGCTGTTGAGCATCCCTTGTATCCAGGTCCAGGAAATTACTTTCAACGTTCAGAATGGATAACAGCGCGGAGAGGAGCGCTGCAGGTGACAAAGGGTTGTTGGTTGAATAACAGTAGCGGAGCAGGATTTTCTCGCTGCCATAATTTCGCAGGAACTGCATGCCGCTTGCGCGGGTATCGTATCTTGATGCCAGTTTTGCGCCCGTAAAAGTAAGCACGTTGGGCAGGCAGAGAAACAGCATCATGGCGACCGCAACTGAGAAAGCATATCGCAGTTTAGGGATGATCGGTTCCTGCTCCTTTTGTATGGCGAGTTTACGCAGTTTCCTGCGAAGTGTCATTGCCACGATAAGCGAGATCAGGGGGGACAAGGGAAGCAGGCCAAGTCCGCAGGCGACAAGCGCCAATACGGCCAGAGGTGTAAGTGCCGCGAAAGCACATGCATAGCATGCGGATATGCCGATGGCGACTCCGTTGAACCTCAACATGAAGGGTAAGTGTCTGGTGTCGCGGTAGCGGATGGATAAGAATACTGCTGCGTTAGCTATCGGGACGGTTGCGGCAAGCACAATGTGCCAGCCGGTCGGAATCGGATCGAATGCCAGGCTTGCACACATTTGGCTGACTGCTTCAAACAGGAGCGTGAAGGCGGGAAGCAATACTCCCAGCAGGAACGAGAGGATTCCAACCTGCGGTCCTGTCTGACCATGATCCGCGGCAACAGGAACAGCCTTGTCATTTGACAAAGTCATGATTATCGCCTTTTACCCTGGTTGCCGGCTGAGACGCTCTTTCCGCTTTCAGCGAGCGTATCTTTGAAATGTGCAAGAAAGAATTTCTTTTCCACCGGCTCCAGCCCGGTTCCAGGTTTACCTAGCAGGGGTCGCATTGTGGTTGCCATTTGCAGTGACACCATTATGTAGATGAACAGCCACCACTTGAGTCCGGAGATCTTGTCATTGATTCCAGGCTGCCCGAACATGCCGAAAAAGCGAAGCGCAAACCCAACTGCAACAATCCATGAGACCAGGTTGATTATGACGATGAAAGACAGGTTGTTTGTAGAAACACTGAACAGCCAGATGACGGGAGTCATGCCGAGAAGCAGGAGCCCTGTCATTGCCACTGTTGAACCTGCCAGGGCGCAGGCCTGGGTTATCTTGACCGGCAACCCGGCGACACACGAGAACACGTAGAGACTCGGCAGGCAGAGAAGCGTTGCGAACAGTGTTATCAAAGGCGCCTTGCCGGCCGTGATGGCTGCGACTTCCGCAGAATCGAAGAGGGCCATTGCAAACCCGTATATTGCATGGAAAATAAGACCCCAGATGAAAAGCTGTAGTGTAAGGACCGGCAGGTTGTCGTCTTCCTTTATTCTCCACAGGATGTGTGCCGGTGATTTCAGCAGGCCGGCCAGTGCGTGCAGTTCGTTTCCGGGGGGCGGCCTGATTCCCGGAAGGTCCTCTTCTGTCGGCAGTGGCGGTGGCAGTATTGGTGTTTTCCAGGCGGTTTGCGGATTGTTGGTCATGTTACGAACCTCCTTTTATTATGTATGGCAGAACATCGGTGTAAATGAACTCGAAGAAGTTGCGCTTGAGGGCATCAGGTCGCATGAATTCAATCGCATAGAAGGGACTTCCGATAAAGGGCCTGAGTATCCATGAGAGCTGGCACCCGACGATGGTGAATGAGGCTATCCAGCTCCAATAGATCTTCCGTGCCGAGCATCCATGAAGGATTGTCTTATCCAATCCCTGCTTCAGCGCACAGTTACCCGCAATCCCTGCAAAGGCTATAAGGATTATGTGGGCCATGAGCAGGTAGTTGTGTGTGAGTTGCTGTTCTGCATGTGTCCCGCCGCTGGCAACAGAAAATGTGAACAGAGCGGTGACAGGGGTCAGGCTCAAGAGAATCCAGCAGGTAACTCCCATTGCTCCGTAAGTGATGGCCACGACCTGCTTGAAGCTCAATCCGCTACCGGTCATGCCCGCAAATATCCAGTTCAACAACATCACCAGGGTTGTTGTGCCCAGGAGCAGGATCGGCATCTTGATTGCCACGTAGAATGATAAAAGAGGCGAACGCCAGCCCGCAAGAACGGCGCCATATGCGGCGCTTGATACAGTGATGAATAACAGAAGGTACAGAACCGTGCTGCCGATATCATGTTTCGAGGAAATTCTGTCCCAAAACAGGTTCCTTGACTTCAGCAGCATTATCAACGGATTTTCCATAATAGTATCTCTTTCTACACAGGTACAACAGGATGGGGCCGGCCAGGTTACAAACAATCTTCCTATCCATAAAGCTATAAGAGGCAATTCTTGAAAAATTGCGGGTTTTCTGGGATATTTTCCCCGATGCAAGAATCTGCGGAAACAACGGTTCCTGTCGGGAACAACGTGCGGGCAGCATTCGCGGGAACGCGCTGGAGTGTTGTTATCATGGCCCGGGGTAAAGATTCGCCTGCCGCCAACAAGGCACTTTCCGAGCTT
>MHBM01000117.1 GCA_001804885.1 Lentisphaerae bacterium RIFOXYA12_FULL_48_11 | reverse complement strand
AAGCTGTCCGGGCAAGTGGCACGGATCGAGGGTCTTCTTGAAAAGCAAGCGAAGCAACATTCTTAATTCTTAAGGGCTGACCCCAATGCCGCAATGCCGGACGAACCGCTCTCCCTTGAATGAGAAGGTGTTGTCCGCCCTTGTGTTCCGCTCTTCTTCTACGAAGAACATTTCATCGTTGGCCTCGTTGGGCGGCAGGAATCTGACATTCTTGCGATCCAGAGCGTAACGGTCCAGCGGAGTCATTTGAAGCGCCTTGATACACGAATGCAATCTAATCGCTGACCTGCAGCAACTGCTCTTGTCAATAATCGCAGAAATCTGCCTTTTCAGTGGCCTCTTGCTAGGTTCGGGTTAATCTGTTATGGTTCCCGCCCATGAAAAATTCAGGAAATAAGGTTTTTATCTATGATACGACCCTTCGCGATGGTGCGCAGGGGGAGGGCGTTTCGTTTTCGGGTACGGGGAAGATATCACTGGCCCTACGGCTTGATCAATTTGGGGTGGATTACATAGAGGGTGGTTATGCCGGGTCCAACAAGAAAGATATGGATTTCTTCAGGGATATCAAAAAAGAACCACTGTCTCACTCAAAGATCGTTGCTTTCGGTGCCACCCGCAGGGCGCGTACTAAAATCAAAGATGATCCAATGGTTTTGAGCCTTGTTGATGCTGATACCAGTGTTGTTACCGTTGTGGGTAAAGCTTGGGCTCTGCATGTGGCCGAGGTGTTGAGGACCACGGCGGCCGAAAACCAGGCAATGATTGCTGATACAATTGGATACCTCAAGGATCGCAAAAAGGAGGTATTCTTTGATGCTGAGCATTTCTTTGACGGTTACAAGAATGACCCTGAGTTTGCCATGGCAGCGCTTACTTCAGCGGTCAGGGCCGGAGTTAACGGTCTTGTCTTGTGTGATACCAATGGTGGATGTCTGCCCGACGAAATATTCAAAATAACCTCCGAGGTTGTGAAGTCATATCCGGTAGCTGTCGGGATACACGTGCATAATGACAGTGGGCTGGCTGTTGCCAGTTCTCTGGAGGCTGTTCGTGCCGGTGCCACACATGTACAGGGTACAATCAACGGGTTTGGCGAGCGATGTGGCAATGCCAACTTATGTTCAATTGTGCCTACCCTGCAGTTGAAGATGGGCAGGAAATGCGTTGAAGAGAAGAAATTAAAGGGACTTAGGGAAGTATCGCTGTTTGTGGATGATCTGGTGAATATAAGGCACGATTTCCGGGCTCCCTACGTGGGGCAGAGTGCGTTTGTTCACAAGGCCGGTCCCCATGTTAATGCGGTCCAGAAGAATCCGCGTACTTTTGAGCATGTTAAGCCTGAATCGGTGGGCAACGAGCGTAGAATACTGGTTTCAGAGCTTTCCGGTAGCAGCAGCGTCCTGCTGAAGGCAATAGAGCTGGGAGTGGGCCGTGAAAAGTCAGCGAACGGTGCGAGGGAAATCCTAAGTGCGTTAAAGAATCTTGAGTCCAAGGGCTATGCTTTTGAAGCAGCCGATGCTTCGTTTAGAATGCTTGTCCAGAAGGTGCTGAAGGAACACAAGTCTTTCTTTGCGCTGGAAGGTTTCAGGGTGATAGTAGAGAAGCGCGGCAAGAATGAACCTTGTCTTTCAGAGGCGACGATTAAAGTTCGTGTGAACAACGAAGTCGAACAGACTGCGGCTGAGGGGGATGGTCCTGTAAATGCGCTTGATACGGCTCTCAGGAAAGCGCTGGTGCGGTTTTATCCTGAAATAGCCAAGGTGTTCCTGACTGACTTTTCTGTCCGTATTCTTGACCCGGAAGAGGCGACAGCGGCAAAGACGCGGGTCTTGATCGAATCCAGTGACGGTGAAGATACGTGGGGTACTGTGGGTGTTTCAGGCAATATAATCGAGGCGTCGTGGGAAGCGCTGGTTGACAGCGTGGAGTACAAGCTTTTCAGGGAAGAGGAGAAGAGACGCAAAGGGATCAAGGGAAAAAAGAACAGGAAGAGGAAATCTTGATCCGCAGATTACGCAAAATGGTAGGCGAAAACGGACAGATGAAGAAAGTTATCCGCAGATTTCGCAGATGACGCAGATGTAAGTCGAGGCTTCGTATGAAACATTATGACCAGACTTTTGGTTTTAAATTATTCTGAAGAATCTGTAAAATCAGCGTAATCGGCGGATAAAACTATTATGGAAAAGAATTACGATCCGAAACAAATTGAAGCGAAATGGTATCGCATCTGGCAGGAAAGAAAGCTGTTTCATGGTGACTCATCCCGAGGAGGTGAGCCATATTGTGTTTTGATTCCGCCTCCAAATGTCACTGGTATTCTCCACATGGGGCATGCCCTCAACAACACCATCCAGGATATTCTTGTACGCTGGCGCCGGATGCAGGGCAGGAACGTGGTGTGGATGCCGGGTACGGACCACGCGGGAATTGCAACGCAGAATGTTGTTGAGAAGGCGCTTCGGAAGGAAGGCAAGTCGCGTGAAAGTCTGGGGCGCCAGGCCTTTGTTCAGCGTGTATGGCAGTGGCGTGAACAGTATGGCAATACCATCATCAACCAGCTTAAGAGGCTTGGTTCGTCATGTGACTGGGAACGCGAACGTTTCACTATGGACGAGGGATTGAATAATGCTGTTTCCGAAGTCTTTGTCAGGCTCTACAACAAGGGGCTCATTTACAGGGCTAATTACATTATCAACTGGTGCCCGCGCTGTCATACCGCGCTTTCGGACGAGGAAAGCGTGCATGTTGATACCGACGGCAAGCTGTACCACATAAAGTACGAAGTCAGGAATCAGGAGCCATCCACCTCCGCTAAAGCCACGGCGGACAAGGAAGCCAAAAGCCGGAAGAAGGCGAAGCAGGAATATATCATCGTTGCCACAACGCGTCCTGAGACTTTGCTTGGTGATGTTGCCCTGGCAGTGAATCCAAAGGACAAACGCTACAAGGGTCTTGAGAAAAAGAAGATAATTCTGCCGATTCTAGGTAGAGAACTGGCTGTCATTAAAGATGATATTGTTGATCCTGTTTTCGGTACCGGCGTGGTAAAGGTAACGCCGGCACATGATCCAAACGATTTTGATATGTCACGCCGGCACAATCTCACACCTATCAACATAATGAATGGTGATGGCACCATGAATGAAGAAGCCGGTCCGTACAAAGGCATGGATCGGTTCGAATGCCGTAAGAAAATCATGGTAGATCTTGAGGCTGCCGGGCTGGTCGAAAAGGTTGAAGAGCACAAACATGCTGTGGGACATTGTTACCGGTGCGATACGGTAGTGGAGCCGAGGCTGTCGCCCCAGTGGTTCGTGAAGATGAAGCCACTTGCTGCTCCGGCGCTTGAAGCCGTGAAGAACGAGAAGATCCAGTTTATTCCCGGTCGATGGACCAAGGTTTACCTTGAATGGATGGAAAATATCAGGGACTGGTGTATTTCGCGGCAGATATGGTGGGGCCATCGTATTCCGATTTTCTACTGCGATGCATGCGGTAATGAATGGGCGCAAAAGGGTGTACCGACGGTATGTCCAAAGTGCGGCAAAGACGGGATTCGGCAGGATGAGGATGTTCTCGATACATGGTTTTCATCCTGGCTATGGCCGTTCAGCACGTTTGGCTGGCCGGAAACAAACAAGGATCTGAAATTTTATTATCCGACCAATGACTTGGTGACTGCCTCTGAGATTATTTTCTTCTGGGTGGCACGTATGATCATGGCAGGTTATGAGTTCATGGGTGATCTTCCTTTCAGTAGAGTTTATATACATGGAACAGTGCGCGACGATACCGGGCGGAAGATGAGTAAGAGCCTTGGCAATTCGATAGACCCGCTAACGATAATAGACGAATTCAGCGCTGATGCCTTGCGGTTCAGCCTGATGATGATTACAGCCACGGGTCAGGATATTTTCCTCTCCAATGACAAGTTTGAGATAGGTAGAAATTTCGGGACCAAGCTCTGGAATGCGGCGCGGTTCATGAAGATGCACATGTCAGGTGGAGAGAATCCGGAATCCGCAATTCAGAATTCTGAAATACAGAAGTGGGGGATGTCTCCATGTTTTGATGCGAAGCTGTTGAGTCCTGATGACAGGCATATCCTGGCGCGATTAAACGAGGCAATTGCCGGATGCATGGATAATCTCGATAAGTGCCGCTTCAATGACGTGGCGCACGTGCTTTATGAGTTTGTCTGGCACCAGTACTGTGACTGGTATGTGGAGTGCTCAAAAGACACGTTGTACGGGTCCGATATGGCGCGCAAGGAAAACGTTCTCAAGGTTATGAATTATGTTTTTTCGAATGCATTGCGGCTTCTGCACCCCATTATGCCTTTTGTGACTGAAGAGTTGTGGCATGAGATGGGATATGGAGCGGAAGCGGACTCCATCATGGTCGCAAAGTGGCCGGTAATGGCGGATGAAAAGACTGTGGCAGGCTGGGGAATAGATTCTGCCATCGTTGAGTATGTCGATGATAAGCATGACTTGATAAGGGTAGGCAGAACGCTCAAGTCGGATTACGAAATTCCGCCATCGAAAAAAGTTGATTATCTGGTCAAACCCAACACGGAAGAGCTTGCAAAGATGTTGAGTGCCGATATCCAGTCGGTTAAATCGCTGTTGAGGGCAGAGAATATCACCGTGGATGTGGCGCTGAATCCAGGCAAGGCAATGCCGAGCGGCGTTAGCAAGCTGGGTACAATTTACATGCCGATCAAGGGGCTTGTC
The DNA here is from genome assembly GCA_001804885.1 of Lentisphaerae bacterium RIFOXYA12_FULL_48_11. Classification (GTDB taxonomy): domain Bacteria; phylum Verrucomicrobiota; class Kiritimatiellia; order UBA8416; family YA12-FULL-48-11; genus YA12-FULL-48-11. The sequence continues at coordinate 7,700 of MHBM01000117.1, read as the reverse complement.
GACGTTGATGCCGAGAAGAAACGCCTGTCTGGGCAGATAGCCAAGATAGATCAGGATCTCTCAAGAATTTCCGCAAAGCTTCAGAATATGAATTTTGTGAGCAAGGCACCTCCTGAGGTTGTTGAACAGCAGCAAACCAGGCGGCAGGAATTGCTGGAGACCAGCGAGAAGCTGCGCCGCCTTCTTGATGCACTTTCAACCGCTGAATAGTTCTTCTGTTAACGGCGTGTTGCCCAAATAGCAAATGGTCTGATTTTCCGCGGTCACGGACCGCGGACACAGAAGAAAACGGCTGTTTCCTCTTCTGTAGCCGGCCTCCGCGAGGCCGGAAATGATTTGGGCAACACGCCTTGTGATTTGAATCAGCGCAGTATGCCGGTTGATGCAGACTGTGCTCACTCAAACCACACGCCTGGTTTATGAGTGTACTATTTCACTCAAGAGTGCATACAGATGTACGCATTTTTTGCTTATTCATTTCCAACGGTTTTATTTTAAAAGGCCAAAACCCGTGGATATTTGAAAATTTCTCTGGTTGGGTATATTTGGCATGCCTCCTGCGATTATAACTACAAGGTTATTTTGTATTTTGCAGGGGCTTTACCGGCGGTTCTCTTTCAGTTGGGTTCTTTTAACCTTCTCCCCGGCGGAAGAGAAGCCGCCTGGCCCCTGTTTTTTTTGTTTCTAGTAATAAGGGAAAATGGTAATCACAGTTCACACAAACAACACGACTCTAACGTTGTCTGATCAGCCAATAAAGCAAGGATCCGGAAATGACGAAGAAGCATGAAACATCCCGTAGAAATTTTCTGAAAGGTGGTTTTCTTGCAGCAGGCGCCATGGCCGTTCCGTCGATCATCCCGTCTTCGGCGTTTGGTGCTGATGGAGCTGTTGCTCCCAGTAACAGGATTGTCATGGGGGCAATCGGGCTTGGCGGAATGGGTAACGGTAACCTGGGCGGGTTCCTTGGAATGAAAGATGTCGTGGTGGTTGGCGTTTGTGATGTGGATCAGAATCATCTCGATGCAGCGGTTAAGAGAGTTAATGAGCATTATAAAAACCAGGATTGTAAAGGTTACAAGGACTACAGGGTCTTGATAGCGCGCGGTGATCTTGATGCTGTGAGCATGGCCACTCCGGACCATTGGCATGCTCTTACAGCCATTGCCTGTGCAAGGGCTGGGATCGATGTGTATGGCGAGAAACCTATTACCCATGATTTGAAAGAAGGTCGTGCGCTCTGTAATGCCTTCAAGATTCATGGTCGGGTCTGGCAGACCGGCAGCTGGCAGAGATCGGTAGAGAATTTTCACCATGCCTGTGAGCTGGTCAGGAATGGGAGAATTGGTAAAATTCATACATGCGAGGTTGGCCTGCCTACGGGTGGTGCTACGGATTCAAAGCCGGTCAAGCCTGTTCCTCCGGAACTTGACTGGGATTTCTGGGTTGGCCCTTCTCCTTGTCAGGAATACAGGGGGGAAAGCCACTGGAATTGGCGATGGATGCTGGATTTTGGTGGCGGCCAGATGATGGACTGGATAGGACATCATTGTGACATTGCGCACTGGGGGTTGGGATTTGATTACACCGGCCCGGTTGAAGTTGAGGGGGTTGCTAAATTTCCTGCAGAAGGTCTTTATGATGCGCCGATGGAATATAAATATACTTGTACTTATACCAATGGTGTGAAATTTACAGTTGCAAATGACAAACAGCAGCCCATGGGGATGGGTGCACGGTGGATTGGAGATGCTGGGTGGGTGCATGTTGACCGAGGCAGAATCTCTTCAGAACCTGCGGAACTTCTCAGGGAAATAATAGGGCCCAATGAAACGAAGCTCTATTACAGCAGGAACCATCACAGGAATTTCATTGATTGCGTTAAGAGCCGTCAGTTGACAATTACCCCGTGCGAAGTTGCGCACCGTTCGGCAAGCGTCGGACATCTGGGTCAGATAGCGATGGTAACTGGACGCAAGATCAAGTGGAATCCGGAGAAAGAAGAAATAATCGGTGATTCCGGTGCGGCTGCTCTATTGGGACGTGCGTATAGGTCGCCATGGATATTATAAAGGAATGAGCTGGAGACGTGCGGGTGCTTTGAAGTTTAAGATGTGGAAGGAGAAGAAGGAATGAAAAGATCGATGTCAGTATTGATGATGGTGTTTTTCTTGGTTGCGGTAAAAGCCGGATTTACGGCGGATCCGAAAAAGGAAGCGTCAGAAGCGGAAGTGAAGAAAGTTGAAGAAGCAATGCCTGCCAAGGCCACGATAACTCCCGCGAAGCAGCGTAAAATGCTGGTATTTAATAAGTGTGAGGGTTTCTACCATGATGTCATACCTCTGGCGGCAAAAGCATTTGAAATCATGGGTAAAAAAACGGGAGCATTTGAAGTCGTAACTTCTGATGACAAATCGATATTCTCGTCTGAGAAACTGAAAGAGTTCGATGCCGTTCTGTTGAATAATACTACCGGTTTGAAATTGAGTGATGATCAGAAGAAAGCGCTTCTTTCTTTTGTAAAAGAAGATGGTAAGGGGTTGATTGGAACTCATGCGGCTTCTGATAATTTCGGAGATTGGCCGGAAGGTGCGGCCATGGTCGGAGGACAGTTTGACGGCCATCCCTGGGGCGGTGGCGGAACATGGGCTGTAAAAATTGATGACCCTGAACATCCCATCAACAAGGGGTTTGGCGGCAAAGGATTCAAGGTTAAGGATGAGATATACCAGATTAAGGGTGCGTATTCGCGTGAGACGCACCGCGAACTGTTGAGTTTGGACATGAGTGACGCCGAGACATGTAAGCCAAAAGGCCAGAAGCGCGCTGACAAGGACAATGCGATATCATGGATATATGATTTTGGAAAGGGGCGGGTGTTTTATTGTTCTCTGGGGCATAACCATGAAATCTACTGGAACCCCGCCATTCTCCAGCATTATCTGGATGGTATTCAGTTTGCGTTTGGCGATCTTAAGGTAGACGCGACTCCGACAGCCAAGGTAAAGAAATAAAACAGAAGCGTAACAGCAGATGAAATCATATAACCGCAGGTTTCACATGCAGGGCCTGATTTCGGATAACCGCCGGAAGTGAAGCTTGAAAAGCTGGCGGAATGATTTAAAAGGTGTTAATAATTCAGGCAGACAAATTATACCGGTATTACCGGAGAGGGAGAACTGTATGAGAATGATGAAGTTGTTCTTCGTAGTGATGATCCTGTGTGTTGCAGCTGGACGGTATTCTGTTGCTGCTGATCAAGCTGCCGATACCTGGGCAAGCGTGGCTAAATACGAATTCGGGGCGAGTCGGACCAATCTTTATGCAATAGAAGAAGAGGTCAGGTCGGCGCCTGCAAAGAAGTATGGCCAGTACGAAGAGAAAATTCTTGCGTTGCTCAATACACCTGGAGCGACATATGAGGCGAAAGATTTTGCGTGCAGAATGCTGAGGGTCGTAGGTTCGGAGAAGTGTGTTCCTGTTTTGGCCCCACTTCTGACGGATGAGAAAATGGCGCACATGGCTCGTTATGCGATTCAGGGTTTGCCTTTTTCAAGTGTTGACGAAGCGTTGAGAAGTGCGCTTGGCAAGGCCAAGGGGAACCAGAAGGTTGGCGTCATATCTTCAATTGCTGCCAGGGGGGACAAAAAGGCAGTGGCTCTACTGCAACCTCTTGTGACTGATTCGGACGCAGCTGTTGCTAAAGCCGCAATTTCGGCACTTGGTAATATCGCCACTCCCGATGCGCTGAGTGTTCTGACGGAAGCAAAAGTTGTGGATTGTCTCAAGACCGTTGTAATGGAATCCCGCCTGATGTGTGCGGATGCACTTTTGGCGAAGGGGAAAGAGGGTAAAGCCGCTGATATTTACAAAGAAATGCTGGCTGATGGAAATCCAAGGGGTATAAAGGCGGCTGCGATTACTGGGCTGGCCAGAGCCGACGGGGATAATGCACTTCCAAAGGTAATTGAAATGTTGAAGAGTCAGGATGGCAGTTCACAACGTGCTGCAGGCAAGGCCTTGATGGAGATCAAGGGGAAGGAAACTGCCAAGGCTGTTCTTGATGTGATGGGCTGTCTTTCCGCCGATGCGCAGGTTATTGCAATGAATGTGCTGGTGGCAAGCGGGGCTAAGGCTGCAGCACATGAAATAGGGAAAATGACAAGCAGTTCTGACGATGCAGTGAAGATTGCAGCAATCCGGGCATTGGCCGAGTTAGGTGATGCTTCCAATGTTGAACTCCTCGCAGGTCTGGTGAAGGGTGGCGGCGATGTCGGTAAAGCGGCTGTAGAAAGCCTTGCCCGCCTTAAAGGTAAAGGCGTAAGTGACGCTATAACAAAAACGCTTGCCAATGTTGATGCCGCTTCAAGGGCAACTTTGATTGGCAGCCTTGCGGAGCGGCAGAGTCCTGAGATTATTCCTGATCTAATGAAGTATGCCGATGACGTTGATGAAACTGTCAGGGCGGAGACGATGAAGGCGTTGGGTGCCCTGATTCAGGAAAAAGAAATACCTGTGCTTATAGGCATGATGTTGAAGGCCAAACCCGAGAGGGTCCGTACAGCCGCCGAACAGGCGGTTCAGATGGCTAGTGCAAAGGTGAAGGGGGAGGGTAAGCGGGTGGAGCCCCTGGTTGCCGCCATGAAAGATGCGAAAGTCGAAGAACGCGCGGTGATACTGCATTGTCTTGGGAGGCTTGGCGGAGACAAAGCTCTTGAAATTGTGCGCGCTAATATCAAGGACAAGGATGAGAACGTACAGGATGCTGCAATACGCGCCATGGCGGACTGGACTGATGAAGGTGCGCTTGCTGATCTTCGCGAACTCTCGAAGACAGCACCAAAGGAAAATCTTAAGATCATCGCATTTCGAGGCCTGGTGAAGCTTATTGCGCTTCCTGCCAACGTTAAGAAGAGTCCTGCAAAGACGGCAAAAGCATTGGCGGAAGCCATGAGCCTGGCGTCGCGGCCGGACGAAAAAAAACTTGTGCTTGGTTCTCTTTCCGGTATAGCTGATTTAGCCGCGCTGGATGCGGCACAGAAGTGTATACAGGATGAAACACTTAAGACTGAAGCGGAACTTGCGTGTGTAAAGATTGCCCAGCGTTTCAGGCCTGGTAAAGAACGTGACAAAGCCATGGCTGTTGTTAAAACAATTGCTGCAACCACAAAGGCTGAAAGTGTTCGCAAACAGGCTGAATCTGCGCTCAACAGGAAGTAATAGTTCCTGTTTTTTAATTCTTGTTGAAGATGAAATAGTCGGAAATAGTGAATTGGTTTTGTGTGGGCTGGTTAATTAAGTAATACCGGAAGTTTTGTTGAGCCAATTCGTAATTTTGCCTGCCGGATGTTTATTCAAAGAACTGCAACTTCGGAGAGAAAGACGGTATCATGATTGGTCGCCAGAAATTTCTGCAATCGGCGATTCTTGCTGGAAGTACATTCTTGTCTGCGGGAAAGAACCATGCCGCAACCAAACTTACCAGCCATCACGATGACTTGAATATTGCTTTAATTGGGGCTGGAGAACAAGGCCGGAAAGCTTTGATGGTCTCTTGCCTTAAAATTCCAGGAATTAGGTTTAAAGCCGTATGTGACATTTGGCCTTACAATCTTTCATATGCAGTAAATATGGTTAATAAGTACAAACATGGGGCAAAAGGATACGAGGATTACAGGGATATGCTTGCCCAGGAGAAAGACCTTGACGCTGTACTGGTTGCCTCCCCTGACTGGATGCATGCAGAGCATGCCAATGCGTGTATGAATGCAGGTTTGCATGTTTACTGCGAAAAGGAAATGTCCAACTCACTTGAAAAGGCTAGAAGTATGGTGCAGACGTCAAGGACAACCGGTAAATTGCTCCAGATCGGTCACCAGCGACGGAGTAATCCGCGTTATATACATGCCATTGACAGATTAATAAGAGAAACAGGCCTGCTTGGAAGGGTTACACATAGTTACGCACAGTGGAATAGAAGCAAGAAGGCGTCATTGGATTTGATTTGTCCTGAGAAAGATGCATTGGGAAAGAGTGTTCTTGAGAAGTATGGCTATACATCGATGCATGAGCTTAGAAATTGGCGGTGGTATAAAAAATACGGTGGTGGGCCTATAGTTGATCTTGGTTCGCACCAGATTGATCTCTACAGTTGGGTCTGGGGTGTAAATCCAAAATCTGTGATTGCTTCTGGTGGAACCGATTTTTATAAAAATCGTGAATGGTATGACAATGTAATGACTATTTATGAATATGATACACCATTTGGTATGGCAAGGGGTTATTATCAGGTTCTGACTACAACCGCCCGTGGCGGCTTTTATGAAACATTCATGGGCGAAAATGGGACCATTGTTATTTCGGAGGTGTTTGCCTACGGAAACGTTGTCGAACGTGAAAGTCATGCGCCAGAATGGGATGAATTGACTAAAAGGGGATACTTGATTGCATCTGAACCACCCTTGTCTCAATCCATCTCGCGAAACATCCAGCTGGATGTGAAGGCAACGGTCCAAGGAGGGCGCTGGCTATTACCGGTTGAGCTGGCAAAGAAGGAGCATCAACCACATCTTGAGAATTTCTTTGAGGCAATCAGATCAGACGTTCCTCTTAATTGTCCGGGAGAAAAGGCTTATGAAACTGCTGTAGCAGTGCTGGCTGCAAATGAGGCTGTTGCGTCGGGAAAAAGAATTGAATTCAAACCAGAGGAGTTCGAGGTCTAATTTTGTTAGATAAAAAATGATTAAATGCTTGAAACGAAGAAAGTAGTTTGAGAAAAGACAAGGACCTTTTTTCTAGCTCAGGAGGAAACATACATGGAAATCAGTAGACGTCAATTCATGCATTCTGTAGCTGCTGCGGGTTCAGGCCTTTTGCTGGCCGGTCCGAGTTTTGCGCAGAACAAGAGAACAAAAAGCGGTACAGATGATTTAAATATTGCGCTTATCGGCGCAGGGGCAGAGGGGCGCGTCCTTACGGAAGCTATCCTTCGTATACCCGGCATAAGGTTCAAGGCCGTATGCGACATCTGGGACTACAGTCTCAATTACACCGTCAATTACCTTAAGAAATACAAGCACGATGTGAAAGGTTATGAAGACTATAAAGAACTCATTGCCCAGGAAAAAGATCTTGATGCCGTAGTCATTGCGACGCCGGACTGGATGCATGCCGAGCATACGAACGCCTGTCTGAATGCAGGTCTTCACGTCTACTGTGAAAAGGAAATGTCCAACTCGCTTGAAAAGGCGCGGACCATGGTGGACACGGCACGCAAGACGGGCAAGCTGCTTCAGATCGGACATCAGAGACGCAGTAACCCGCGTTACCTTCATGCGATCAACAAGCTTATGAAGGAAGTGAACCTTCTGGGACGGATCACTCATGCCTATGGGCAGTGGAACAGGTCGAAATCAGAAGATCTTGGCTGGCCGGCCAAGTTTGCAATGCCGCAGGAAAAGCTCGATAAATACGGTTATACAAACATGAGCCAGTTCAGGAACTGGCGTTGGTATAAGAAGTACGGCGGTGGCCCGATTGTCGATCTTGGTTCACACCAGATTGACCTTTTCAGCTGGATCTGGGGAACGAATCCCAAGTCTGTAATGGCGTCGGGTGGGATCGATTTTTACAAGTCGCACGAGTGGTACGACAACGTTCTGACGGTTTATGATTATGAAACGCCGCAGGGAATCAACCGC
>MHBM01000116.1 GCA_001804885.1 Lentisphaerae bacterium RIFOXYA12_FULL_48_11 | reverse complement strand
AAAGGTTTTTGATAACCTGAAGATCTGGAACTACGCAAAAACAAACTTCGCCGACAGGTTCGAAGAGGGGACCTCAGGGATAGAATCAAATGCTGTTTTGTTTATGGTTTTCGGAAATCCCGGTCAGTATGGAACTCCGCTGCCATATGGCTATGCAACCAATATGTTGAGTAAGGGTGCTGTAGTGAATAATTCAATCGCCAGTCCTGTTTCTGGCGGAGCAGGGATTCAGTATGTATGTACAGGCTGGACCGGTTCAGGTGATGTGACGAACGGCGTGGGAACTAATGCTGTTTCTGTCACGGTTAATACGAATTCCACGATCACCTGGCAATGGCGGACTGAATATTATCTTGATACGGGTTCCAGCACGGGTGGTTGTGTTGATATAGGGGATGGCTGGTACTCAAATGGTGCAACGCAGACTATTACTGCGGTTCCTTTGAATGGGTGGAGGTTTGTGCAATGGACAGGAGATGTTCCCGGCGGAACTGAGACAGTAAACCCGGTAACGTTGTCAATGGAGCAGGCTCGAGCTGTAAGCGCATGCTTTACTCAGAATACATGTTCTGTTGCGGGCCAGGTATTTTATTCCGGAACTCAAAGCGGCTCGATTTACGTTGAAGCTTTTGGAGATGCGGATTATCTAAATAAGGTTGCATCTGTCGGTATTGCGTCGCCGGGTGCTTATTCATTGACTTCCTTGCCGGCAGGCGCGAATTACTGGATAAGGGCGTACAGGGATTTCAACGGTGACATGTTGTTAAGCTCAACTGAGCCGTCTGGTATTTATTACCTTAATCCTTTGGTGAATCTTGTTGCTTCGAAAGGCGGCGTGGATATTACCCTTATCAGATTGTCTGCTCCTCTGGGGCTCAGGGCTAGCGGCAGTGCAAGCTGCATTGAATTGAATTGGGATGCAAATCTGGAGTCCGGTATAGCGGGTTATAACATTTACAGGTTCGATAGTGAGCTTGCGCGGTTTGATAAGCTGAATGGTGCACCTGTTTCAGACACAACATATGTGGACAGGTATATAACGACAGGCCAGACTTATTACTATTACATAACTGCTGTTATTCAATCTGAATATGTTTCCAGCTACATGGAAGGCCCGGCTTCCGCCATTGTGGGGGCAACTGCAGGAACCGTAACGCTATGGATGCCTGATTATTTTGGTCCGACCGGCTCAGTTGTAAGGTTGAGGGTCAATACCATGGATGCGAGAGGTGTCCTGGGGCACGACATGCAGATTGTGGTATCATATGATCCCTCCATACTTACGCCTGTCTCTCTGATAGGTACAAATCCAACGGTTGAGAAGACTGTGCTTACGGAGGATCTTGTGGTGTCCAACAGCATATCTGCTGGGCAGGTTGCAATATTTGCTAGCGGTGTTGCTTCCGCGGAAAGTAATGTCACATTGCATATTCTCGGGTGTTCTTATGAGGCGGGGCCTCATGATCCTGTTCCGGTTACGGCCTATTACAGTACTAATGGAGGCTTGACCTGGTGCAATGTCAATGATGGCAGAAATATCAACGACGGAAGATCTTATTCATTTGATCTTGGATTCCTGTCGGATGTGACTAACTGCCTCGTCTGGCTCCGCGATACTCGCAATAATCGTGACAGGAAGTCAGATGCTGTTGGTGAGCATGTAAAGAGGGTGAGAAATGGAGATAATCTGGGTAACATTCCACGTTATTCTCAGGAAGCTGTTGTTCCGAACCTGAGTAAATATGTTGATAAGGATCTATTTACGCATATCGGCGCGAGCGAAGCTTTGTATCTGTTTGAATTCTCTGACTCTACAAATGAAGCATCTTCTTTCCAGGATGTGGTGGTTTATCTCGAGTGCAATAGGGGCTCTTCACTGGTTGGGGACGGTCACTTGTTTGATGTTCTCTTCTCTGTAACTAATGCGGTCGTGACAGGGACAAAGTGTACTAATGAATTTATTTCGGTGATTCTCAAAGACTGCAATGGAACGCCATTGTCGGTTGATTTCAGTGATAAGGCCGTATTTACAGTACAGAGTGAATTCATTCTCGGTGATGTTAACGGGGATGGCGTTGTGAACGTGTCTGGCGATTATACTCTGGCGCACCGGATAGCTATTGGCCAGGTTATTCCGACTGAAGATCAGATCAGGGCCGGTGATATTGACGGTGACGGAAGGATCACAAAGTGTGATGCCACGCTGATTAAACGTATTGCAGAGGGAAAGAATATTAATCCTGGCGGTATAATCTCCGGCGGAACGGGTGGAGATGGTGAGCCTGGGATTGACGGTTATCAATTGAGTATCGGCTCGTTTGATGCAGTGCCGGGTTCTCTGGTACAGGTGCCGGTATTAATCGATAATGCAAAGAATATAGCTTCGCTTGAGATGAGGCTCAACTTTGATGCTCAGCGTCTGATTCTGCAAAGTGTTACGACGGCGCCCCTGACTGCTGCTTTTGGCCTGGATTATGTCATCGCTAATGATCATGTAGATATTGTCATGAGCAGTGCTGATCAGCTGTTTTCCGGGAACGGGGCAGTTCTGTATCTTAACTTCCTGGTCGATTCTGTTCCGGCATATGGTTCGTCAAGCCCCATAACAATCGCTCAGAAAGGGCTGGCTAACCAGTACGGTGCTGATCTCGGATGGACTTCCGGAATAACTGTCAGTAATGGTGTCGTAAGGATAATTAACCCTGCCAGTGTCGACAAAAATGGCGATGGAATTCCTGATGTGGCAATCCATGCGGCTGAACAGAGCACCGTCAGTAATGGATTTAAACTGAAATGGAACACGGAAGCAGGTAAAATCTATGACGTCGAGGGTTCTACAAACCTTGCTAATGGATTCTTTGTAATAACCAATGATCTTATTGGGTCTGGTGATGACAAAGAATTCCTCGATACCAATACTGTCCAGGGCATGAAGTTCTATCGCATCAAGGTCCGTTAGTAATGATGTTGCATCAAAAGGATGCATGTCCGCGTTGATATTGCGGGAAATGTTGTCCAGCATCTCTTGTGTCGACCTTGTGGTCGGCAAAACAAGCGTGGTGTAGGATTGGTTTGTCTGGTAATCGCCGGATATAAAGGGCAATAAATCATATTTGTGGGTGGAAGAGGAAGCAGTTGGTATTTCGCGGATAGGCCGGTTCATCGCGAGGATTCACCACGAGCGGCATCGATCTATTTCGGCTGTGGACAGCCGACTCTACAACGCACGCTTCCGATCTGTAGCGTACGCTGTCATCAGCGTATTCTTTCAAATGCCGTTTCTACGGCCCATTCGAGCCGAAGCTTCGGCTACCTGCAGTTTGCATTCCGCGCAGACGCGGAAAATGGAGAATTGACCCACATTTTTGAATTACACCCGATATAAAGGCCTGGGTGAATAGTGTATTTTCTTACGGCAATTTCTGGACTAGAGTAACGGGCGGGTGAAGATAGATTGGTGTAAGCCGTTCTGATGCAATATTCATGCCGATCTTTCTGAGCGCCAGTTCTCCGACTGTTCTTGCCCTTGGGACCTCTTTTCTTTCAATTAACTTGCATCTAGTTGGTGCGTTTTGTTTCAGAATTGCACCGATGCGGTCCCAGTCTGGAGTTGCGATTGTTTCACACATTGCCAGTTTTCTGGACAATAAATCGACGGCAACAAGAGAAATGGAATCCCGGATAATGGCAAGATCGTCTTTTCGGTCGTAACAGGCAAACCATATGTGTCCTCTTCTTGCATCTCCCAGAACAATAACCGAATCTGAGCCTGTTTCCTTCATTACCTGTGATGCTAGAGCTTCTGAACTTGCGACCCCATAGACCAGTTTCTTGTCAGGAAGCGCAATTCCGTTTAATGCTGAAAGGGCGCATCGCAAACCCGCGAAAGAACCGGGTCCCAGTCCTGTTGCCAGAATATCGATATTACTTGGAACGATGCAGGCTTTTTCAAACAGGCCGGGGAGTAGAGTGAAAAAATGCTGGTTGCGGAATTGAGTATCCACCCATTCATTTTCCACAACAACACGGTAATCCTGCATTATCGCAATACTGCAGCTGGACGTCGATTGTTCTATAGAAAGAATATGCATTTAGCTGAATGGGACGATATTGTATTCGATAAAGAAAAGAAAGTTTGAATTCCAGCCAAGATGCGGGGTATCATGGCCCCTTAATTGCAAAGATAAAAAGTGAAACTGAGGTAAGACCATGACGTTGAATATTGTTGAGAAAATAGATGGTCCGGTGAAAATCAAGCATGTTCTGGCCAGTGTTTCTGATAAGTCGGGCCTGGATCGATTTGTGAAGAAGCTGATCGAAATTAATCCAAAGGTGATGATCTATTCGACGGGTGGAACATACAATGCCATACGAAGCTGGCTAGGGCCAAAGTTGTCGAAAAAGAATCTTATGCAGGTTTCTGATTATACAGGGCAGCCGGAAATGCAGGGTGGTTTGGTAAAGACTCTGGATTTTAAGATTTATCTCGGGTTGCTCAGCGAGACTTACAATAAAGCTCATGTTAAGGATTTGAAGCGTGTCAAGGCTTTGCCTATTGATATGGTGGTCGTTAACCTGTATCCCTTCAAGCAAACTGTTTTGAGGAACGGCATAACGCCGGAAGATGCCCGTACAAATATAGATATTGGTGGGCCTTGCATGGTCAGGGCTTCTGCAAAGAATTATCTGCGGGTTGCGTCTGTTACGGAACCAGCCGATTACGACAGGATCATGGATGAGTTGGTGCAGAGTAAAGGGCGGATTTCACTTCGTACCAGATTTAATCTCGCAAGCAAGGCCTTTGCTCATACTGCTGAATATGATGCGGCCATAGCCAAGTATCTGGCAACGAGGGGATTCGGAGAAATAGAGTCATGCTATAAGATAAACAAGCAGACGAAATGACTTGTTTCAGGGAAGATATTCAATGTACGAGTTGAGTGTAAAAATGCATTTTTCTGCCGCTCATCATTTGAGCGGATATGATGGCAAGTGTGCGGAGATGCACGGCCATAATTGGGAAATTGAAGTTTTTGTGGCGGGAGAAAAACTTAACAGTATCGGTATTCTTGTAGACTTCCGTTTATTAAAGGAGATGGTGGGGGATGTCCTCGGGGAATTAGACCATGCCGATCTCAATAAGCTGGATTCGTTCAAAACAGCTAATCCAACCTCGGAAAATATCGCCCGCTTTGTGTGTGAAAGGCTTTTTGACAAAGTGAAAGACATTGGTTGCAGGGTATCTCGTGTCCTTGTACGGGAAACTCCAGAAACTTCAGCCATCTATATTCCATAAAATGATCGATTTGCATTCACATTCAACTTTCTCCGATGGCAGCTTTACGCCAAGAGAATTGGCCAAGCACGCAAAGGAGCTTGGTCTCAGCGCTTTGGCGCTTACAGATCATGATACCACTGCAGGGCTGGATCAGTTTATGGCTGCCTGTTCCGAGTTCGGGATAGCGGGTGTTCCTGGTGTGGAAATAAGTGTCGATGTCCGCTCAGGTACGATGCACATGCTTGGTTACTTTATTGATAATAAGAGTGATAAACTGGAACAGGTTTTAAGACGAATTCGCAGTGGAAGAGAAGACAGGAACACGGAAATACTGGAAAAGCTTAATGCCCTGGGTTTGCGGCTTACTTTCGAGGAGGTCAGTGCATTTGCTTCCGAGGATGTAATCGGCAGGCCTCACTTTGCTCTTGCGATGCTTAAAAAAGGATATGTATCAACTAAGGATGCGGCTTTTGATCTTTACCTTGGCAAGGGGAAGCCTGCCTATGCGGAGAGGTATCGCTTGTCGGCTTCTGAAAGTATCGCAGCAATTGTTGATGCCGGAGGCGTTTCCGTGCTGGCGCATCCTTTTACCCTGGATTTGAATCGGTCAGCTTTGAGGGATTTTATCAAGGATATGAAAGGGAAGGGTTTACAGGGAATAGAAGTATACTATTCTGAACATAACAGTGAACAGCAAAGGGAGTATGAGTCACTTGCGAACGAGTTTGATTTGCTGACGACTGGTGGCTCTGATTTCCATGGTCAGTTGAATCCAAAAGTGGAATTGGGGCGTGGCTTCGGTAACCTTAAAATAAACAATCATATTCTTGAGGATTTGGAAAAACGGCGAAATGGCAGGCTGGGGGGGTGAAAGGTGGGACGGGGCTAAATACTTGAAGAGAGAAGGATTTCTGATAAAGTATTTGAATCTTGGTCGGAGAATGGATATGCAAAAGAAAAATGGAGAAGAAAAAGAATGCCCATGCACGTACCCTGGTTGCCCCCGGCATGGCGATTGCGATAAATGCAAGGAATATCACCATTCGTGTGGCGAGAAGACATCGTGTGAAAGAATAAGCGGATAAATCATTCCTGGCTTTAAGAGCCTATCCGGAAACCCCATTGGAGCCATGATGGAGCGAATTTTTACACAGGGCAAGGCGGGCGAACAGGCGGGAATACCCAAGGTGGTCTTTCCCCTGTTCGCCAAACGCCGCCCTGTGTTGAAAAGGCGCCTCACACCGGAGGGCACAGGGTTTTCTGCCCTGCCGCTGTGTTCCTGGCGAAGAGCCAAGACCACTGTGGGTATTGGCATCTCCGCCAGTGCCGTGCGGACAGGACAGAAGACCCTGTGTCATGGCCCAATGGGTTTTCGGATAGGCTCTAAATATCCAAGGCATAAATAATAAAGCGCTTTTGTTCGGTTGGATTTCATGAGAAACGGTCATTGGGAAAAGAATCTCTTTGAGTTGATCAGGCGGACATCGGTGGACCTTCCATCAGACGTCGAAGCCGGGATCAAAAGGGCTCTCAAAAAGGAGCGCAAGGATAGTCATGCGTATTGGGTCCTGGAAACTATTCTCGAGAATGCTGCCATTTCCAGGCGGAACGATACTCCTCTCTGCCAGGATACGGGAACACTGACTTTTTATTTTGGCGTTCCTGTGGGTTTTGACACTAATGCTATTGTCGCCCATACACGTGCAGCGGTTGCCAAGGCGACACGACAGGGGTATCTCCGCCAAAACACTATTGATTCCGTGTCTGGTGCTTCTTATGACACAAATATTGGTTCAGCATCGCCGGTATTTGTTTTCCAGCAGCAGGCCCGTAAAAAAGTCGAAGTCCGTCTTATCATGAAGGGTGGCGGATCTGAGAATGTAGGACTGCAGTACAGCCTTCCTGATTTCTCAATTAATGCAAATCGTGATCTGGAAGGTGTCAGGCGGTGTATTCTTGACGCCGTATGGCGTGCACAGGGGAATGGATGTGCGCCCGGGGTGGTAGGTGTTTGTGTTGGTGGAGATCGTGCCACTGGCTACAAACAATCAAAAGAACTTTTTCTCAGGAGATTACCCGACAGATCAAGAGTTAAGGCTTTGGCCAGGCTTGAGGAACGGATAATGAAAGATGTGGAGAAGCTTGGTATTGGCCCCATGGGGCTTGGTGGCCGGACCACACTTTTGGGTGTTAAAATAGATGCATTGAGTCGCCTGCCTGCGTCCTTTTTTGTTACAGTATCATACATGTGTTGGGCATTTCGCAGGCGCGGGGTTTTGCTTGGTTCTGAAGGTGGTGTGCACAGGTGGTTGTACTGATGATCAGGGAGCTTGAATATCCTTTTGCTTTGAATAAGATCAGGGATCTGACTGTTGGTCAGCGTGTGTCCATTTCCGGAAAACTTTTTACAGGTCGAGACCGCCTTCATAAGTATCTCTTTGATGGAGGTAAATCTCCTGTTGATTTGAAAGATGGTGCTATTTATCACGCAGGGCCTGTGGCGATTCGCAGGGATGGTGTGTGGGTAGTTAAGGCTGCAGGGCCAACCACGTCGATGCGTGAAGAACCTTATATGGCTAAAATAATTGAGCATTACCGAGTTCGCGTGATTATAGGCAAAGGCGGCATGGGCGAGGCAACACGGAATGCATGTGCTAAATATGGTTGTGTTTATCTCCAGGCTGTTGGTGGAGCAGCCAGTCTTCTCGCAGAATCAATTAAAGCAGTGAATTCAGTATCCTTCCTGTCCGAATTCGGGGCAGCTGAAGCCTTGTGGGAATTAACGGTTAAGGGATTCAGGGCCGTGGTCACCATAGATGCAGCCGGCAGGAGCCTCCATAAGCGGATAGAAAGGTCCTCAAGGCGGGTGCTTGAGAAGGTTCTGAAATAAAGCGGATTGACCGCTTTGTGAGGAGATGTCATGCGTATTGTTTTCATGGGTTCGGCTGACTTGTCGTGCCCGTCTCTGGATGTTTTGCTTCAATCGGGCAGGCAGGTCGTTGGTGTTGTCACGCAGCCTGACAGGCCGAAAGGCCGAAATCTTAAACTAACGCCTTCTCCTGTAAGGGTGCTGGCAGCTTCGAAAGGGATTCCTGTTTTAACTCCGGAAAAAATCAATACCGCTGCGAGTATTGCCGATATCATCAGTATGGCTCCGGATCTGATAGTCGTCGTTGCATATGGACAGATATTACGGAAAGACATTCTCCAGATGCCCCGAAAGGGATGCATAAATATGCACACTTCGCTGCTGCCCAAATACCGAGGAGCCGCCCCAATTCAGTGGGCCATAGCAAATGGGGATAGACTAACAGGGGTGACTTCTATGTTTATGAATGAAAAAATGGATGCCGGCGATATCATATATCAGAGGGAAGTTGCCATAAATAGTGATGAGACCGGTGGTTCTTTACATGATAAACTTGCAGTAGCGGCTGCATCACTTTTAAACGAAACGGTTGAAAACATGTATTCTGGTGATGTACCAAGGCATTCCCAAAATGAATCAGAAGCAACTTTTGCTTCTAAGTTACACAAGAAGGATGGTAAAATTGACTGGACGTTACCGTCGGATAAGATTTACAACCGAATCAGGGCGTTTAACCCATGGCCTTGTGGCTATTGTGAAGCGGGGCTGGGGGGGATTTTGTTGAGGATACTGAAAACACGTATTGAGCCAGCTCAGGGTGCGCCAGGGCAGGTCCTGGATATAGGGACGGATGGTCCGCTTGTGGCATGTGGTTCTGGCGGGGTTCGGTTGCTTCAGGTTCAGCCGGAAGGGCGAAAAGTCATGAGTGGTGCAGATTATTTGCGAGGCCATTCAGTAAAGATTAATGATATATTGAATTAGGAATTCAATGAGTAAGAAAATACATGTTGATCTGGCTGAGAGAGGATATGACATCCTGATTGGACGAGATGTCCGTCCTGGTTTTTCTATCACGGGAGAGAAAGATGTCAGAGTTTTGATTGTATCAGATTCTACGGTCGACAGGCTTTATGGTGATCGATATGCAGAATTCCTGCTTTCAAAAGGTTTAGAAGTCAGGCGTGCCGTTGTTCCTGCGGGTGAAGAATCAAAGGCCCTGAGCTATGTCCAGAAGCTTTATGATGAGGCAATGAAAGCAGGTTTGGACCGACATTCTATCATCGTTGCGCTGGGCGGCGGCGTTGTTGGTGATCTTGCCGGATTTGTTGCAGCAACGTTTTTGCGTGGCATCAGGTTTATCCAGGTGCCAACCACCATGCTCGCGATGGTTGACAGTTCGGTTGGGGGTAAGACTGGAATTAATCTCCCGCAGGGTAAAAATCTTGTCGGCGCTTTTTATCAACCGGTTGAGGTCGCGGCTGACCTTGCGACTCTGACGACCTTGAGTTCAAGGGAATATGCTTCAGGTTTGGCTGAGGTGGTTAAGTATGGCGTTATCTGGGATGCCAGGCTGTTCAGCCTGATCGAGGATAATGTTCGCAGGGTACTTGATCGCGACTTTGATTTTCTGGAAGGCATGGTTGCCAGGTGTTGCGAGATAAAAGCTGAGGTTGTCAGAGTGGACGAGAAAGAAACCGGCGTAAGGGCAATACTTAATTTTGGTCATACTATGGCTCACGCTCTGGAGAAGGTTTTGGGGTATGGGAAATGGCTGCATGGAGAAGCCGTTGCTGCCGGCATGGTTTTTGCCGCAAGAGTTTCAGTTCTTGAGAAAGGATTTGCCGGCGATGATTGCGACAGGCTCGAGAATTTGCTGAAGAATCTGGGCTTGCCGGTGAGTGATGCTGATTCTGGTATAAAGCTTTCTTGGACTGATATCAGGGATGCCATGTCTTCGGATAAGAAAGGAAAGAGCGGTATTCCTCGTTTTGTGCTGGCCGAAAAACTTGGCTCTGTAGTCTTTGGCTGCCAGATTGCTGAGGAAATGCTGGAGAAAGTATTTGCCGGGAAACTGTAAAAGGGAGTAATCCGTGTCATCTGTAAATGAGAGCGTTGTAAGGGAGTATTTTGAACAGTTGGGGTATCTTGTAAGCCAGCCGCGAAAATATGTTCCCGGTGGCCGGCAGAAAACTGCTGATGAAGAGTTGGACCTGATCGTGTTCAATCCTCAGGTTAAAGAACACAAGGTTCCTGAGCATTTGATCTGGTCGACAGGTGACCTGAAGAATGTATCTCGTGCCGTTGTCGGGGTGCGTGGCTGGCATACAGAAAGATTCTACGTCTCCAGATTCGAGCAGACGCCGGACATACTGCGTTTTGTTGAGGAAGCGCCGATCAGGTTTGCCGAGAAACTTCTTGGAGCCTCGCCGATAGCCAAGATCCTGTGCATTCCTAATCTCCCGGCGAGTGGCGGCCTGAAAGATAAAACATGTGAAGTCTTGAAGCTCAAAGGGTTGGACGGCGTGATCTCGTTTCGCACCATGCTGCTTGAGTTGGCAGGCAGGGTGGATGTGAATGTGAATTATGAAAAGTCGGATTTGCTGCAAACCGTAAGGCTTTTGAAGAATTATGATCTTATCAAGGACAGTCAGATGGACATGTTCGCCAAAAAGCAGCGCCGCCCGCGAAAAATAAAGTCTGATGAAAATTCCGGAGAATTGGCAGGTAGTTGATTTGTGTTTTGTCTTACCCGTCCCGGTTTGTCTTCTTGTTACAGGGATCAGTCCGAGAAGGTGTTAATAAGGGGTTGTTATTTCTCAGGTAACCTTCCCGGTGTTGTCAGGCACATGATGGTAAAAACCAGCATGGCGGCAATATCACCGGCTTTCCACCAGTAAGGCGTGTCAACCTTTGAGTGAATGAAAATCATCATCGGGACCGAGATTAGTGAAAACCAGCCCATGTAACGAACCATTTTTAAATGTTCCCGGATGTGAAGCCCCACATAAATCAGTATTACGCCGAAGAAGAAGCATATTGATGACATCGCCCGAGCCATGTATTCAAATACTGGTGTAATTTCGAATGCTGGCAGTTTTAATTTCTCGCCTATCCATGTCATTTCTGCGTTCGGGATGAAGACAAAAAAGATTGCCGATGCCATGATGCTTCCGAAACAGATGAATAAAAAACTTAGAACTTTAATCAGTTTCATGATTCGAATAATACAGCGCGGCAATCAAATGTTTCAAATGCAAAATGGACTGTGGTTTACAGGCTGGGGTGTATGCCGTTCTTGCTGTTCTCAAAGCCCCAAAGATCGCTGACAAAAAAGTAATGTGAGATAACCCGGTCTCTTGCTACTTTTCCAGCGGCATTGGGTTACAGAGGTTCTGCTCTGAATCGGCTACACGGCCACAGTTGAAGCAGAGGAACTTCGGGCCCTGAACGAGTTCCTTGATTTCGTTAATCCGGTTTTCGCTGGCCAGAACACAGAGATGACCCTTGTGATTACCCTCGCATGTTTTGCTGGCTATGATTTTGTTCTCCATGTGATTTAAGCAGTAAACTCGCACTTTTGCTTCAACGAGGCAAGAAAAAGCTCCGCTTATCGGGTTATTTAGGACAATATTTCCATGAGTCTAACTGTTTGTTGTTTCTATAAGGAGGAAATGAGATGGATATGGTTAACCGTCGGAGATTTCTGGCGACAACGGGACTGTTTACTACCGGAATGTTGGCGATGCGGTATTCAGCATTGGCAGAGGTGGTCAGTCCTCGCAAACCCAACGTTATAATAATTCTTTCGGATGACCAGGGGTGGGGCGATCTCAGTGTTAATGAGAATGTAAATCTTTCTACACCGAATATAGATTCACTTGCGCGCGAAGGAGCAACGTTTGAGCGGTTTTATGTCTGCCCCGTCTGTGCACCAACACGTGCGGAGTTCTTGACGGGCCGCTACCATCTGCGCGGCGGTGTTTATGGAGTCTCCACGGGCGGCGAACGGTTGAATATTGATGAAAAGACAATAACTGACAGTTTCAAGGCGGCGGGTTATGCGACCGGTGCTTTCGGGAAATGGCATAATGGTACGCAGTATCCATATCATCCAAACGGTCGAGGCTTTGAAGAATATTATGGTTTCTGCTCAGGTCATTGGGGTACCTATTTTGATCCGCCGCTCGAACATAATGGTAAACCGGTGCAGGGTAATGGATACATTATCGATGATCTTACCGATCACGCTCTGAAATTTATGGAAGAGAAAAAGGACCGGCA
>MHBM01000115.1:10597-12676 GCA_001804885.1 Lentisphaerae bacterium RIFOXYA12_FULL_48_11 | reverse complement strand
GTTTCCAGCCACAGCATTCACCGCAGCGGCAGTGACCGGTTACAAGCATCTTGCGTTCAATGGCTTTCCGCCCAGACGGCGGCCTAACCGTTGCACAGCCAACCAGGATCAAACCAAGAACTCCAATGGTTAAATAAATACGGTAATTCTTAAACATTGTTTTAAATGTTACAAAATCCATGCGGTTATTCGCAATAAATTTAGGATATCAGAAAAAAATCACCCTGACAGAGTTGGATTTAATAATACAGTTCAGCCGCGCCACTTACGCACAGCACTCATAATGGCCTTAAGCGCACTTGCTTCAGAAACCACCTTAACCTGTTTGCCTCCAACGTACAGGGCAAATTTGTGTTCCCCCCCTGCGACAGCAATATCGGCATGTTTTGCTTCACCCGGTCCGTTAACCATGCAACCCATCACTGCCACAATCGGCATTTCAGGTCTTGGATGATTCCTAAAGTATTTTTCCATTTCTTCTTCAACTCTTGAAGCAAGAGATACAACATTGACCTGTATACGACCGCAGGTCGGACAGGAAATTACTGACGGACCAGGATCCCTCAATCCAAGGCTTCGCAATAGCTCCAGGCCGACCATGACTTCTTTTACCGGAGAATCCGTGAGCGAAACTCTGATAGTATCCCCTATCCCCTCCGCTAGAAGAATTCCCATTGCCACACTGGAACGAACCGTTCCTGCCATAAATGTTCCGGCCTCTGTCACACCCAGATGAAGAGGATATCGTGTTTTCTTTGCTAACAGACGATATGCATCAATTGTACGGGGAACATCTGACGCCTTAACCGAGATTTTGATCTGGTCATATCCAAAATCTTCTATCAGGGCAACATTTCGCAATGCACTCGCAACCAGCGCACCAGAGGTCGGACCACCGTGTTTCTTTAGAATATCCCTCTCAATTGAACCGCTATTCACACCAACACGTATTGCAACACTCCATTTTTTTGCAGACTCAACAACTTTTCTCAATTTATCAGGTCCACCAATATTACCGGGATTAATACGGATACCATCAGCCCCGCCATTCAAAGTCTCCAGCGCAAGGGAAAAATCAAAATGAATATCAGCGATCAGAGGGATGCTTACCTGTTTCTTGATTTTTGCAAAGGCCCTTGCGGCATCCATATCGGGAATCGCCAGGCGGACAATATCACAACCGATACATTCAAGTTCCCGTATCTGGGCAACGGTCGCCCGGATATCACGGGTATCAGTCTTCGTCATTGTCTGGACACTGATAGCCGCCCCATTACCGACAGCCACACTGCCCACCTGTACCAGCTTCGTTGAATGCCGTGATATTTTCATTTTCCGCTACTTGTATCGCCCTTTGGTTGCGTTACAGTTGTCTCAGAATTGGTATCAGCCGCCGCACTTTTCTTCTTGCCGACAATCCCCGTTATGAATCTGCGTGCAGGAGTCAGACGATCCATATCCCGTATACTTATGAATACCGCAAAAGCTATGAAAAGCACGACAAAAACATTAACCAGAATATTTACTACTTTCGGACTCGCTGGCCGCCTCGTTACAACCTCCCACAATGAGAACATTATATGCCCACCATCCAGGACAGGTATCGGAAGCAGGTTCAAGATCGCCAAGTTTACATTAAGGAACCCTGTAAACCAGATGGCCAGCATCAGACTGGCTTTAACAATATACCAGTAACTAATCATAATTGCCACAGGTCCACCTACACCGCCAGCCGCGGCCTTAGCCTGTTTGGGTGTAACAATGGCTTTAAGAAATTTAAAAATGGCCATCGTATGATCCCTAAGCTGTTCACTTGGAAGTGGCTTGACAACTGTGTCGGTATCTACAGCCACGAGATTCCATGTTATTCCAATTCGCACGCGGCCCGTTCCCTGATCATACAAGGGCCTTACTATCATTTCTTTTTCAGTTCGTTTTCCTTCAGAAACTCGAATAACCTTAATGTTTGCGTCCTGATCCCTGTAACCGTTTATCAGTTCAACGAAATGCTCCATGCTGTAAACTGGCTTACCGGCGAATCCGACAATCATATCACCCGCAAGAATCCCTGCCTTGTCA
>MHBM01000115.1:0-10591 GCA_001804885.1 Lentisphaerae bacterium RIFOXYA12_FULL_48_11 | reverse complement strand
ATGCCGGATTCAACCTTCAGCACGCTGCAAAGACCAAGCCCGCGCACGCCCTTCACTGTCTGCTCACCGAACATCCCTTTTTCGGTATAAATTTGCATTGTTTTTTCGGAGCGATCGACAGACCGGTAGTTAACCGTAATCTCACTGTGTAGCGCCGCCTCCATGACAAAATCACGCCAGCTCTTAATAGCCACATTGTTTACCTGCATGATTTCATCCCCTGTCCTCATGCCCAGCTCGTAAGCCTTGCAATCCTTTTCAACATACCCAACAACAGGACTGCGTTCAGCAGGACCGGCAGGCATACCGATCAGGTAAACAACCCATGCAAGAATGACAGCCAGAATAATATTCCCCAATGCGCCGGATACCGACACAACAATTTTCTTCCATGGCTCAACAGAAGAATATTTCTTTACCGGTTCTTTATCATCCTTTGCGGCTGCATCTTTATTCTCATTTTCGCCACCATCCTGGATCAGAGACATTCCCGTCGGATCAAGTTGCGGCAATGCAACAAAACCGCCAAACGGAATCCACCCTATCTGGTATATAATTCCGTTGATCTTTTTTCTCCAGATGGCAGGACCAAATCCTATTGAGAATATTTCAACGACCAAACCAAGCCACCGTGCCGCAAGGTAATGACCGAATTCATGGACAAAAATTGTCATACCAAGCAGAAGAAGCAGAATGGGGCCAACATAAATAGAACTGATACCCTCTATCGACATATAATCTCCTTTGCCACCTTTCTTGCCCACATATCGGCATCCAATATCGCATCAAGATCGGGGTCTTTAACTGTTACATGTTTATTCATAACTTTCTCAACCAAACGCCATATACCGGAAAATTTAATTTCCCTGTTTAGAAATTTTTGAACGGCAATCTCATTCCCGGCATTCAAAACAGCCGGCATTGTACCGCCATTCCTGGCCGCTTCTCTGGCCAGATACAGGCATCTGAACCTCTTTTCGTCAGGCTCCGCAAACGTCAAGCTCCCTGTAGCCGCAAGATCAAGAAGGGGCAATCCGGCACTAAGCCGTTCAGGATATGTAAAAGCATATTGTATGGCATACCGCATATCAGGAACAGTCATCTGGGCCACTACCACACCATCTTCAAATTCAACCATAGAATGAATAATGCTTTCAGGGTGAACCAGAACATCGATACGGTCAATAGGGACATTAAAAAGCCAGCGCGCCTCCATTATTTCCAACCCTTTGTTCATCAGCGTAGCCGAATCAATCGTCACCTTCTTGCCCATATTCCATGTAGGATGGGCCAATGCCTGATTGACGGTAACATTGTCAAAATCAACCTTTGGTTTTGCAGCAAACGGCCCACCAGATGCCGTAAGAATAACTTTCCGGACACCGCTACCATCCATTCTCCGACCGTGGTCATTTAACTTTTTATTTCTTCTTTTCTTTAATGTACCGCCAACTCCGCTGTTTACCCCTTTTGCAGCCAAGCACTGAAATATTGCACTGTGCTCGCTGTCAACAGGAAGAAGAAGGGACCCCGACTTCGCACATGCTTTAGTAACCACATTACCTGCAGCTACAAGTACTTCTTTGGTTGCAAGAGCTACATCAGTCCCGTTCCTAACTGCTGCCATTACTGGTTTAAGCCCCGACAAACCCACGACAGAACACAACACTATGTCAACGCCATCGAGCCCTGCCAGATCAGCTACTCCATTGGCTCCAGAATAAACTTTAATATTCCCCGGGGCTTTTGAGGCACAGATTGCCGCCATGCCTGGATCAGCGACGGCAATATGCTTTACCCCAAACTGCAAGGCCTGTTTTAGTACTGCCTCATAGTTATGCGAAACAGCAAGACCTTTAACCTTGAATTTTGAATGAAGGGATTCGATCACGCGTAGAGCGTTCTTGCCAATCGATCCTGTGCTGCCCAATATGACAATAGTTTTCATACTAAGACCAATCGGGCATAAACATACAATACCGGTGCCCCAAATAGCAAACTGTCCAGAACGTCAAGCAGGCCACCCATCCCGGGCAGTACAACACCCGAATCCTTTGCCCCTGACGCACGTTTGATTAAAGACTCAAAAAGATCTCCTGCCGTTCCGCTTAATGCAAGAACTCCACCGAGAATAACTGCTTGCAACATTGGAAACGAAATAACACCAATATGAAAATCAACACAATAGGCAAAAATACAACTGGCGATAACCGCGAAAGCTATGCCACCGAAGAAACCCTCAACGGTCTTGTTCGGCGAGATTCGTGGAATTAACTTATGCTTTCCAAACAAGCGTCCGGTAATATATGCCCCTACATCAGTCATCTTCACTGCAAGCACAAGATAAAATACAAGCATCCGTGCAGTCTCCGAGATATGATTCGGCGACCCCCCTGCAGAATCCCATACGAAAACCATTCGCGTAAAATAATTAAACAGGAACGGCACATACCAGATTCCAAGCAACGTGCATCCGATGGTGGCAATAGGCTTGTCATTGAATTTCTGGGGAAACTGCCTGAGGAAAACCGCGATCAAAGTAACAATCATCACCAGTTGTTCCCACCTGTACGCCCGTGCAATTTCCTCGGCCGATGGCCCTATTGTGCAGAAAGTGGCAGTAATCATAGCCCCGCCGCACAGAATTCCAACCATGCGAAAGACTGGAATCCCAGCCATATTCATCATGGCATAAAACTCCCACTGTGCCAGAGTTGAGAGCACCATCAGGAGCAGCCACGCACCAAGCGGTGGTAGATAAACGGCAGCAAGAATCAGCGCCAACGCCAAAGTTATTCCACTTATCAGTCTATACTTAAGCATCTACCCCTCTGTTATTAATAATGAAATGTGCAATACTACTGGACATCGCCAAACCGGCGATGCCGACGGCTATATTCCTCTATTGCCTGCATGAATTCTCTTTCCCTGAAGTCGGGCCACAAAACATCTGTAAAATAAAACTCCGAGTAAGATAGCTGCCACAGCAGGAAATTACTTACCCTTATTTCGCCACTTGTTCGGATCAAAAGATCGGGGTCAGGAACATCGGGCGCATAAAGATGACCGGCAATTGTTTCTTCTGTAATATTGTCCGGTTTTAAACTGCCAGCCTCAACTTTCCTGGCAATTGCCTGAACAGCATCAATGATCTCGGCACGACCGCCGTAACTGAGTGCCAATATAAGCTGGCCATCTTTGTAATGCTCCGTTTCCTTCATCACCCGGAAAGCTTCCTTCTGCACTTCTCGGGGAAGGTCAGCAATCCGCCCTATAACGCGCAGACGCACCTGATTATCGTGCAGCTCGTGCTCTTCCATCCGGAGAAAACGTATCAGCAGCGACATGAGCCCACGAATTTCAGATTTTGGTCGCACCCAGTTCTCAATACTGAACGCATAGAGAGTAAGATATTTAACGCCTGCTTTTCTGCACGCCCGTAAGACAGCCCTGACAGATTCGCTTCCCTGCTCATGTCCTTTCAACCTGGATAAGCCGCGCTTCTTTGCCCAGCGGCCATTGCCATCCATGATAATCGCAACATGCCGAGGAATACCCGAAATATCTTTACCGACTCTTTTCCTCTCGTCTGTCATATTGAAGCTTTATAATGCAATTCGCAGGGTACTGTCCCTTTTCGGGCCTACGGACAATATACCAAGCTTGGTACCACTCAATTCGCAGAGCCTGCTCACATACGCCTTTGCTTCCTTTGGAAGGTCTTCATACGTGGTAACATTCTTCGTAGAAGTATTCCACCCAGGCATCTCTTCGTAGACAGGCTTACATTTCTCCAGTATCCGTATATTCGCAGGAATCGACGCATACCTTTTTCCATCACACTCGTAGGCCACGCATATCTTGATTTTCGCAAGTTTGTCCATTACATCAAGCTTTGTCACGGCAAAGAAATCAATCCCGTTGATCATGACAGCATGTCTGGCCACAACCGCATCAAACCACCCGCAACGTCTCGGCCTCCCTGTTGTGGCACCAAATTCACTTCCTTCCTTCCCGAGAAGAGCGCCAACATCATCCTTGAGTTCTGTAGGGAATGGGCCTTCCCCAACACGCGTTGTATAGGCCTTGATTACTCCAATAACCCTATCAATCCTGTGAGGAGGAATACCCGTTCCAGTAGCCGCACCACCTGATGTTGCACTCGAAGATGTGACAAAAGGATATGTTCCGAAGTCAATATCCAGCATTGTACCCTGTGCACCTTCGAAGAGTATCGATTTACCCTCACTCACCGCCTTGTTCAGAAGCGTAATGGTATCTGTTACATAAGGAACAAGACGTCTGGCAACCGCGCTATACTCGGCAATAATCTGTTTCTTATCTACCGGTTCGCCTCCTATCGACTTTATTATGCCGTTGGCTTCATCAATCCGCTGCCCTAGCAATTCAGGGAAGATGGGATCAACCATATCAGCCATTCTTAATCCCCGCCGAGACGCCTTGTCTGAATATGTCGGACCTATCCCGCGCTTTGTCGTGCCTATTTTCTCCTGGCTCCTGGCATTTGTTTCTCTACCGGCATCCAGCTCACGATGATAAGGAAAGACTGCATGCGCCCTATCACTGATAAACAGCTGGCCGGCCATTTTTGCGCCCCTGGCCTCCAGCTCATCCATCTCCTTGAGAAGAGCGACGGGATCTATAACAACTCCATTCCCTATGACACAGATTTTTTCAGGATGAAGAATGCCGGATGGGATAAGATGAAGCACATACTGTTCTTCGCCAACTTTCACCGTGTGACCGGCATTGTTACCACCCTGATACCGTACAACAACGTCAATTTCTTTTGTAAGAACATCAATAACTTTCCCCTTCCCCTCATCTCCCCACTGTGCTCCAACAAGTACTGTATTCGGCATTTTCAGTCTCCTATTATTCTTCTTCGCACACTGCCCTATCAGCATTGATTGATGTTACGATACCTTCCATTACCCCTTCAATGTTTTTGCAACATATGCCTGCATGTCGGGAGTAAGTTCGGGATAAATTGGCAAGGCAATTGTCTCCCTGGCAGCCTTTTCACTTTCAGGGAAATCACCCTCCTTATAACCAAGGTGCTTAAAACATTCCTGCAGATGAAGCGGTACAGGATAATAAACCTCACAACCTATATCCGCAGCTCTGAGTTTCGCCAGCATGCTGTCACGCTCCGGAACACGAATCACGTACTGATTGTAAATATGGAAGTTCTTTATTCCCCTACCGGCATATACCGGCGTCGGCGTCACTATTCCAGCGCCTTTCAGTGCGGCATCATATCTGCCTGCATTCGTGCGGCGCGCCTCGTGCCAGCTCTCAAGATACTTCAACTTGATATCAAGAACAGCAGCCTGCAGGGCATCCAGCCTGAAATTACCACCAATCATATGATGGTAATACTTCGGATGCATGCCGTGATTCCTCAACCTGGCAATTTTCTCATATAAAGCCTGATCGTTGGTTGTGACCATTCCGCCATCACCAAAACCACCCAGATTCTTCGATGGAAAGAAACTGAAACACCCGATATCACCCATCGACCCTGCCCGCTTGCCCGCACTAGCCGATGGATATTCCGCCCCTATCGCCTGGGCGGCATCCTCCACAACGCGAAGCCCATACTCATTCGATATCTCCAGCAGTGGATCCATGTCGGCCGATTGCCCGTAGAGGTGTACCGGCATTATGGCTTTTACAAAATTCTTCGAGCTCTTCGGCCACTTCTCAAGGACTGTTCGAACATTGCCTACATCGATATTGAAGGTAACTGGATCAATATCGACAAACAAGGGCACGGCTCCGAGCCTTGCGATCGAACCCACAGTGGCAAAAAATGAATATGGAGTGGTAATCACAGCATCGCCAGGCTTCAGATCCAGCGCCATGAGGGCGACAAGAAGCGCATCCGTCCCAGAAGAAATACCGACAGCATATTTCACCCCGCAATAATCAGCAATATGCTTTTCAAAAGTTTCAACTCTAGGACCGAGGATGAAATACTGCGAATCACAAACCTCATCCACAACTGTTCGGACTTCTTCCCTGATCTTCGAGTATTGGCCCTTCAAATCCAGCAGAGGAACCTTCACTTCTTAATCTCCTTCCACTCTATAAATGCCTTGATTCGTTCAACACAACTCGGACAACGTCCGCACGGAGTTCGGCCACCGCGGTAGCATGACCAGGTGTGCACATAATTAACACCTAACTTCATCCCTATCTTTACCACCGCCGCCTTTCTCATTCCGACAAACGGTGCAATAACCCTTACTGCCTTGCAGCGATTGAGCCGGAGAACATCGTTTATTTTCCAGACAAAATCAACTGTACAATCCCAGTAACCATATTCATCCTGCGCCTGTGCGCCGTAAAATATATCCCGGACCCCTCTGGCTTCGGCATAAGCGGCTGCAAGGGAAAGAAGTACCATGTTACGATTGGGCACATAAGTAGGCGGTTGCCTCTTTTGTTTTTCGGTTAGATTCTCGAGGTTTGGCACAGGGATCAACTGATCGGTCAGCGCTGAACTGCCAGAAATCAGCTTGCTAAAAAAAGATAAATCCATTACCCGGTGTTCAATGACTTGCGCCGCCTTAGCCTGCCATTTTGCCATATCCAATTCCCTTGAATGCTTCTGACCGTAAAAGAACGATAAGGCATAGATATTATTCACGTGCAAACGCTTCCCGACATAATGCAGAAGCGTAACCGAATCTACCCCGCCGGACAAAAGAACCACCGCGCTTTTCCCCTTGGCAGTTTTGTGCCTCATTTCACTCCAATCAACTTGTGCAATTGAACCTGCAACCTGACCGGCAAACCATCACGGACAATCCACTTTCCAAGCAGCTCCGGTCTTATTTTGCCGACAACAGGACTGAACAATACAGCATTACAACGCGTTTGAACAAGATTCTTAACCAGGAATGCCTTTGACCAAAGGTAGTCCGCCCGACTGCTGATTACAAATTTCACCTCATCATATTTGCGAAGTCTCTTTATGTTCCCAGGATCAAACCCAGTCTTTTCGCCACTACCAGGGCATTTGACATCCATAACCGCAACAACCTCATCAGGTATCAGGGATATGTCACAGCTTCCATTCGTTTCGACAAGAACCTTCTTGCCTCCCTTGTCACGAAGCGCCTTTGCAAGGGCCGGAAATCCAGGCTGCAGAAGCGGTTCGCCTCCTGTTATCTCTGTGATCACAGCCTTGCTTTTCCTGCACAATTTTACAATGTTGTCTATTCTTGTTTCAGTTCCGGCCTGATAGGCATACCTGGTATCACAATACCTGCACCTTAGGTTACATCCTGACAAACGTACAAAGAAACATGGCAATCCCGCATAAGTTGACTCACCTTGCAGAGATTCGAAAATTTCAGCGATGCTTACAGTACACATGATGCCAACTTTATCGTTTTTGTGAGGATAAATTCCAGAAAGAATTAACACTGTGGGCCAGTAATATACCCCTACGGGACAATGACATTCAGGGCCGATGGAATAACCCGGACATAGACTTTTTCAGGTGCGTCAACCAGTTCACCGTCAACCTGAATCGGAGAGGCTTTCTGACGCATAACAACAAGCTCTTTGAATTTCCTCGTAATAACCTCCGGCAATTCATCCAGTGAACCGTCAAACAGCTTGCCAATATTAGTAAAAAGTTTCGGAACATCCTGATGAAGCGCAGAGACAAGCTCAAGGAACCCGTCATCAGGCTGGGCATGCGGAGCTATTTTTGCACCGCCCCCAAACTGAGTCATGTTTGCGATAGTAAAAACCAGGGCATCACTGAAGTGGATTACCTCTTTCGAGTCAATTTCCACATCAATTTTTTGAGGTTCGTATTCGAGGAACTCATTAACTCCGGCAAAAATATACGGAAGAACACCCCTGATACGGGATTTGGCAAAGCCTTTTGCAATACTGGCATCCCATGCCATGCTGCACGTGACAAAGAATGGTCTGTCATTTACGACACCAACGTCTATCTTCTTGATTCGCGACTTTGCAAGTACCTCAACCGCTTTCGCCGGATCGAGAGGTATGCCAAAATGACGGGCAAAACCATTTCCGCTGCCTGCAGGTATCACGCCAAGCGCCGCGTCCGTTCCGACAAGCGCTTTACCAACCGTATTGATTGTACCATCGCCACCAGCAACAAGAATGGTATCAACTCCCTCCTTAATTGCCCGTAGCGCCTTAATATAGCCATCCTGCCCGCTCTGGCAAAATTGATATACAAGATCATTGCCTGAAATATCCCAGGCCTTATCCAAGGCCCGGCGCATCGTATCAAACGACCATCGTAACCCAGACTTTGGGTTTACAATCACCCTGATTCGCCTGTATTTATTCTTTATCGTCATACACATGATTATATTATGGCAATCGACAGGCTTCTGCAAGCACCGCATCGCCCAACTTTCCCAGGTTGATCCCTAGCTTTCCTCAAATAATCTGTTCCGACAGGAACAACAGTATTTACATGGATTAGCGAGCGACTCATTGCTACATTTTATTAATAAGCATGAAGCACGAGAAACAGAGCGGAAATAGATCCTGGCATCGGCCCATCGAAATAATCTTCGAGGATCGAGACATCCTTGTAGTTGACAAAGCTCCCGGCATCTTGACTATAGCCAGCGACAGGGAACGTGAGAAAACAGCTTATAGCATTCTGACAGATTATGTCCGCAAGGGTTACAGTAAATCAAGGAACCGTATATTTATCGTCCATCGGCTTGATCGAGACACCTCAGGAATCCTCGTTTTCGCCAAGAACGAGAGAGCAAAGAGATTTCTCCAGGATAACTGGGATAAGACAGAGAAAAAATATCTGGCAATTGTTCACGGTCACCCTGCGAAACAGTCCGACATCATTACATCTTATCTCGCAGAGAACAGTGCCTTTGTTGTTTATTCAACTCAAAATCATGCTATCGGGAAACTTGCCAGCACAGAGTATAAAGTGATTGCCAAATCATCGCGATTCAGTCTGCTTGAGGTAAATCTTCTTACCGGACGCAAAAATCAGATTCGCGTACATTTATCAGAGATCGGTCACCCGGTCGCAGGTGACTCTAAATATGGCGATAAAAGTGATGCCGGCAAACGTCTGGCACTGCACGCCCAATCAATCTCTTTTCAACATCCTTACAACTTTAAAACACTTTCATTCCATGCAAAAACACCTGAATATTTTGATCGCCTGATGAAAAACAGCTCTATTGTCACGGTTTGACAAAACTCTTTATGAATGATACTTAATCCCTGTAAACGAGTTAACAAATTGATCGCTTGGCGGGCAAGGCCTGATAACAGCAGAATATTGCGAGGTAACTATGGAACGTGACTCAATGGAGTTCGATATAGTCTGCGTGGGTGGAGGTATTGCTACTCTTTCAACCGTTCTTCGTCTTTTGAAAAGAATAAAACAATCTGGCCTTTCAAAAGAAAAACCATCCGTTCTGATCATCGAGAAATCTGAAAACCTCGGGAACCACGTATTATCAGGCGCAGTTGTAGATCCAGCCCCCCTTGCAGAACTGTTATCCGAAGATGAACGCAAGAATTTTCCAATCGAATCTCCAGTTACTTCCGAAGGGTTCTACAACCTGACAAGAACTGATTCATTTAAACTGCCATGGGTTCCACCGATGATGCATGCGGAGAACTACCCCATTGTTTCCCTTTCATCAGTGACACGTTATTTTGGCAAGCTCTGTGAATCTGCAGGTGCCGAAATATATGCAGGTTTCAGCGCTGCCAGACTTCTCGAAGAGAATGGAAAAATTACAGGAATCCAGATCGGCGATAAGGGCCTGGATAAAGATGGCTCCAAAAAAACTATTTTCGAAGCCGGCCCCAATGTCATGGCAAAGGTGGTCATCCTGGGTGAAGGAGCTTGCGGTAAATTAACTGAAAAGCTTATCACCGAAAGGAATCTCAACAAAGGATGCAATGCCCAAACATATGCCTTGGGCGTAAAAGAAGTGATTGAAATCCCGAGCCGTCCTGAACAAAAGGGCAGTATTATCCATACTTTTGGTTACCCAATGAATTCTTCCACTTACGGAGGCGGTTTCATTTATTGCATGTCTGACACAAAAGTAGCTATAGGAATGGTAACTGCACTGGATTATACAAATCCCACAATCAATCCTCATGATATTTTCCGTCTCTTTAAAGTGCATCCACTGGTCCGTGAATATATTAAAGACGGGAAAGTGTCTGCTTATGGCGCAAAGGTCCTTCCCGAGGGCGGCTTTTATTCGGCTCCGGACCTGGTTACCGACGGGGCAATAATTGTCGGTGATGCTGCAGGCCTGCTCGATTCTCTTCGCCTGAAGGGAGTACATATTGCAATCCAGTCGGGTATAGCCGCTGGCGATACATTATTCCAATGCTGGGAAAAGAACGACTATTCCCTTCCCATGCTGGAAACATATTCTAAGATTTTCCAGGAAACATCCGGGTGGAAACAGATGCATCGCGTCAAAAACGTTCGTGCCTCCTTCGCGCACGGCATGTTACCCGGCATAATGGCTGCAGGCATGAGCTGGATAACAGGAGGTATTCT
>MHBM01000114.1:7989-12854 GCA_001804885.1 Lentisphaerae bacterium RIFOXYA12_FULL_48_11 | reverse complement strand
ACGTTTAAACCATTTACGCCGCCCTGCAGGTTTTTCAGATTCGGTCACAGTTTTGCTCTACTTTATGGTTGCCGTCACAACAATATCCTGCGGACCGACGACATACAATATTGATTCCTTAAGCGCAACCTCGCAACTCCCGCCGGACACCTGTAAATCAACTTTATTACCTGCATGATCAAACGCCTCAACCACCTTGCCACGTATCACAAGCTTACACCTGGTTTCACCTTCCGACACCCACAACGCATATGCCGTCTGCCCGTCGGGGCGCTTCCAGCAAGGATGATAAATGCCGTCTGCCCGCCAGTCACCCTCAGCCATCATTGAACCAGCCGGCCGCGCCCTGGTTAAGGCCTGCATCGCCACATAAGCCGGCTTAGGTGAAAGATCCCTGTGTACTATTCCAAAGTGATCTTCATTGTAAAAAAGATCATGTTCAGTTGCCTGGAACTCGTACCAGAAAATACGCTTTATACCGGCCTGCAGGGAAACAAGGTAAGCGCGCGGCAGAATGATCGCCTGGCGCTCAGGCGTCACATTGTTGCCGATCTGCTGGTTGGTCATCACAATCACCCCGCCCTTGAGATCGCTGTTCAGAGCATACGCCGCAGCCGGAACACCGGTGTATTCTCCAGCAGAAGCCTTGATCAGAGGAATCATCCGATCGCCAGGCTTCAGAGCTTTGTCGGTCAAAAACCTTGTAGCTTCCATTGGAGATTTAGGAAGTTTGATTGCATCGCGGAATTCGGCAGGTACCTCAAGTTTCTTCGTAGATTCCGGCACAATTCCTTTGCGGGTCCACCAGGCTTCCCAGCCTATGTGCAGGCGCCTTCGGAAATTCTCATCTGCGCCGGACTTGTTCCAGGTACCATCCGAACCTTTCTTATATTGATAGTAAAGCGGCATTCCACCCCAAAACACAACGATTCCGCCGCGGCGGACATATGATTCAACGGCATCAAAATAATCCACCGCAAACCCCTCTTCAGGCGGCATGATCAGGACCTGCACCTTATCAGGATCAAGCGAGGCAAGGCCTGCAAGGGCGATCTCGATAATATTACGCTTACCGGACATGATTCTTACGGTCTCCAGCATTTCATACTCAAATTTGTATTGATAATCACGGTCCGCCAGAATGGCCACATCAGTTACAACCCTGTCTCCTCGTATCGACTTCACTCCTGCCTCAAATATCCCGTTCAAGAACCCGCCGACAGCATCAGGCGGACAATGTGTAGGCCAGCCCATCTCGGTTATCCAGATTGGTTTATTTCCGTCACCATATTTGGTCATAAGCTCGCGCACCTTGTTGATGTCTTCGTACAGGTTACCCGGCTCAGGACGTTTGGGATAACGATACGGGTGGATGTTCATCACATCAAAGGAGTCTTTTGCGCCGAACTTGTAGGCACCTTCGATATATTCCCACGGAATTCCTGCAGTGCCGCCGAAAAGAACCGTCAAACCGGGATCTACCTCCTTGATCGTTTTGTAAGTGACCTTCAGGAGTTCAACATACTCTTCGGGCCCCTCGGCACCTTTCCAGAAATGGCTGATATTCTCCTCGTTCCACACCTCCCAATAACGCAGGCGATCCTTGTAACGCGTAACAATCGTCCGCACATAAGTGGCCCACTTGTCCAGATGTTTCTGGGCTGGACGCGCCCATGCAACGTCGTAACCCATAATGGGGAGAATATCGATGCCGGCTTCCTGCGCCCACTTTACTGTCTCGTCCAGATACGAAAAATCCCACTGGCCTTCCTTTCGCTCCACGCCGCTCCAGTCGAAATCCGTACGCACCCACTGGATACCTGCCTCCTTCATTACAGCCATTTCTTTCTGCGCAATCTGGTGCTCGCCGCCCCGTGAAATATGCGCACAGACTCCGTATGGAGAACCATCAGCAGGCAGGAATTTTCGGGTTTTAACAGCCTCAACAGCAGCATTATCCACCTTTTCGCCGGGTTTCGCTCTATCGCCCTGGCAGCCGGCAAAAACAATCATGAACAAGGACAGGAAAAACCAAACTCGGAAAAAATAAAAGAACTTCATGAATATCGCCCCCAAATAATATTAGGCACTCATTTCAAAAAATTTACACAAACATTTGTCTATTTTTCGGTAGGGACGGACCGCTGGGCCGTCCGCTCTTCTCTGATTCCACAGTGGGTCCAGCCTGTCCCGTCGTAGTTTCCTAACGTAGACGGACGGCCCCGCACTACCTTTAGCTGCGCCCGATCAGGGCCGAATCCTGCATTAGTCATTCAACGAAAGTCAACGTGAAACAGGATAGGTGTAATTCAAAAATATGTATCCATGTTCCATTTCTTAGTTTCCACGTCTGAGCGGATTTTCTTCTGCTTCCGGATCAATCCGCCGATCGGCGGATTGTGCCACGTCGCGAGGCAAGTGGTCACTTATCCCTCTGCGAGATGACGTGATAGACAATGTCACGAATTTCAATTCTTCGGTGAAATATTTGATGTCAGATGCCGGTGCGCAAAAGTCGCTTGCCGGCTTCCGCGCAAAATGCACACCACTTCTCACCACCCACAAATATGATTTACCAAAATAAACAGGATTACAGGCGTCGGGAATCAAGTTCCGCCCAGCGGAGGTAGGCCTTCTCAAGCCCAAGCGTGAGCTCTTCGGCGCGCTTACTGGCTTTGGCAACCTCGTCCCCGCCTTTCCGGTAGAATTCGGGATCGCCAAGCCGCACATGCCACTGAGTCTGCTCGGCCTCCATCGCCTCAATCTGTGCAGGTAGCGCTCCCAATTCCCTGCTCTCTTTGTAAGACAACTTCCTTTTTGCAGCGGGCCGCTCTTTCGGCTGGGACGACTTAACAACTACCGGTTCGGGAGGAAGAATGCGGCGCTCTTCCCAGTCATCGTAGCCGCCAACATATTCATTGATATACCAGCCCTCATCAGCACCCAGCCATGTGTAAGGCGGCTCCGGCGAATGCTTCTCAAATGCCCACACCATCCTCACGGAATTGTTCAGAAAAGTACGGTCATGACTTATCATCAGGACTGTACCGTTATAGGCTGCAATGCGTTCCTCAAGCAATTCGAGCGTATCAAGGTCGAGATCATTCGTGGGTTCATCCAGCACAAGCACATTCGAAGGTTCTGCAAACAACCTTGCGAGGAGAAGACGGTTCCGCTCACCACCCGACAATGACTTGACCGGCTGGCGGACACGTTCCGGGGCAAACAGAAAATCCTGCAGGTAGCCGACAATATGCCGCTGCCCGCCATTTATCATTACGAATTCCTTACCCTGGGCAATATTCTCTGCAAGCGATGCCTCCTCATCAAGCTGGGCACGGAGCTGATCTGAATAAGCAATTTTTAAATTCGTGCCATGTTTAACAAGTCCGGATTCCGGCGCAAGGCATCCAGCAGCAGCCCCGGAATCAAGAAGCAGCCGCACAAGAGTTGTTTTTCCACAACCATTGGGACCAAGAATACCCACCTTATCCCCACGCATCAGGACCGACGAGAAATTACGAATCAGAGGCTTGTCGCCGAACCCGAACGACACTTTTTCCGCACTGAGAACCTTGTCCCCGGTACGGTGCGCCTCCATGATTGTCATCTGGACCGAGCCAACACGTTCACGCCGCCTGCTCCGCTCTTCGC
This sequence comes from Lentisphaerae bacterium RIFOXYA12_FULL_48_11, assembly GCA_001804885.1. GTDB lineage: Bacteria > Verrucomicrobiota > Kiritimatiellia > UBA8416 > YA12-FULL-48-11 > YA12-FULL-48-11. Next base: position 9,200 of record MHBM01000114.1, on the reverse strand, counting down.
GCAGCGCCTCAAGGGCACTAAGCCGGCCCTGATTACGCACTGTGCGGGCCTTGACTCCCTGCCTGCGCCAGGCCTCTTCTTTTTCAAGATGCTCATCCAGCCGTTCCCACTCCCGCGACTCAGCGTGAAGCGCCTCCTCCTTGCGGACAAGGAACGTGTCGTAATCACAGCGCCAGTCGATCAACCGTCCGCGGTCCAATTCGATGATACGTGTTGCCAGCCGGCGCAAAAATGACCGGTCATGCGTGACGAAAAGAAAAGTCTGGCAATAGCGAAGGAGATACGATTCAAGCGAAGCTATGGAATCCAGGTCAAGATGGTTAGTAGGCTCATCGAGCAGCACTACATCCGGCGAACCCAGCAGGGCCTTGGCAAGCATTACCCGGCGCCTGGTCCCGCCTGAGAGCGTGGCAAAATCAAGTTCCGGATCGAGGTAAAGCCGGCTGAGAATCATATCAACTTCATGGGCCTGATGCCTGCCATCTGTATCAGTAGCGTGGACAATATCAATGATCTTCCCCTCCATATTGGTCGGGACCTGCTGAGGAAGGCTCGCAACACGCACACCGGAAGAAAAGACAACCTGTCCCTCGTCAGGCTTTATATCGCCTGAAAGAACATTCAGCATGGAACTCTTGCCCGTTCCATTCACGCCAAGCAGGCAGATGCGGTCACCCCGTTCAATGTGAAGGTCCACATCATCGAGCAAAGGATGTCCGCCGTAGCTCAAACTGACATTTTTAAGACTTAACAGTGCCATGGCGGAGGAAGCAGTAACACGCCGGCGCACTCGTGTCCAGCATTGAAGAGCGGAATAGAAACCGCTAGCCAAAGCTTCGGCCGGGAAGGCCAGAGAAACGGCATACGCTACAAATCGGAAGAATGCGCTGTGGACAGCGCACACTACAGGTGGAGTTTACTTGTAGAGTCGGCTGCCTGTCCGCCGAAGCTTCTCAGCAAAGGCTGGGTCCACAGCCGAAATGCGTTGTGCGCAAAAGATCCCGACCTCTGGAGAGTCGGGACCGGCTTCTCCCGTGAGGGACGTTGTCACAATCACGTGACCTCGTTATCACGCGAAACGTGATTCACCTTGAGCATTCTTTCGTCCGACGGAACGTTGACTGCGAAAAAAAAGGGCACTATGATGGGACTTGCGACTGACGGAAGCGGAATGTTTTCCCGTGGGAGTGGCGTGACAGGATGGGAACCAA
>MHBM01000114.1:5469-7952 GCA_001804885.1 Lentisphaerae bacterium RIFOXYA12_FULL_48_11 | reverse complement strand
CCCCGCAAGCGCGTGCTGATCGAAGGCTTAAGGAGCGTGAAAAAAATGAAACGAATGATTGTCTCTGTGATCGCGGTTTTTATGGCACTCGTCGCGTCCGCCGAGGATTCCGGGAAGACCCGGATGCCGGTCGCCTGCAACATCGGCGACGTTCGGCTCAAGGGTTATCTCGGCGAGCGGCTCGATGCGATGATCGAACGCCATGTGATCGGGACGGACGTCGACTACATCACCGCACCGTTCCTGGAAAAGACGGAGACCAAGGGCTGGTGGCAGACGGAGTTCTGGGGCAAGTACATGCACTCCGCCATGCCATATCTGCAGTACACCGGTTCCGCGAAGCTGAAGTCGGACGTCGACCGCGGCATCGCACGCATGCTCGCTTCGCAGGAGACCTGCGGATACATCGGCAACTACCCTGACGAGCTTCGTTGCGGCGATGGGTGGGACGTCTGGGGCATGAAGTACACGATGATGGGGTTCATGCACTACTACGATGCGACGAAGGCTCCAGAAGTCCTGGAGGCGTGCAAACGGGTTTGCGATTATGTGATTGCAGAGCTGGGGCCCGGTGGAAAGCGCGGCCGGCATCTGTACCAGTCCGGCAACTGGTCCGGCTATGCGAGCTCGTCGATCCTGGAGCCCGTAATGTGGCTCTACAAGCGAACCAATGACAAGAAGTACCTCGATTTCGCGACGTATCTCGTCAAGGACATGACCGAAGCGGAAGACGGCCCGCGGCTTCTCGACCTCGCCTTGAAAGGCATTTCCGTCGCGGACCGCAACGGCTACGGCAACAAGGCCGAGACCAATGGCGCCTACGTGATGAAACACAACCGCTGGAAATCCTACGAGATGATGAGCTGCTACCAAGGCATGCTCGACTATTTCATGGTTACGGGGCGCAAGGACCTTTTCGACGCGGCGGTCGCGACCGGTAACGACATCATCAAAGAGGAGATTAATCTCGCCGGCGGCTGCGCTTGTTCGGAAGCGTGGTTTCACGGCGCTCGGAAGCAGCACCTGCCCTATTTGCACCTCCAGGAGACGTGCGTTACGACGACGTGGATGCGCTTTTGCGAGAAACTTCTCGACTTGACGGGTGACCCGAAGTGGGCGGATGAGATCGAGCGCACGTTTTACAATGCCTATCTCGGCGCGATGAAGGCGGACGGTTCGGAGTTCGCCGGTTATACTCCGCTTTCCGGCAACCGCTATCACGGCCAGCATCACTGCTACATGCACACTGACTGCTGCACGGCGAACGGTCCGCGCGGATTCCTCTGCTTCCTCAAGGGGTTCTTCCGCACGACGGACGACGCGGCGGTTTTCAACTTCTATTCGTCCGCGCTTGTGAAAGGCGTCATTCCCAGGACCGGCAAGAAGGTCGCCTTCGACATGTATTCTCTTTATCCGCGCTCGAACGCCGCCCGAATCGTCAGCCATACCGAGAACGCGGGCGTCGTTCCGCTTAAGCTGCGCATTCCGAAGTGGAGCGAAACGACGGTTGTGAAAGTGAACGGCAAGGAGCAAAAAGGCGCCATGTCCGGGGCCTATTTCACGGTTGAGCGCGAATGGAAGCTCGGCGATATCGTTGAAATCAAGTTTGATATGCCCGTCATTGCCCATACGCTCGCGCACAACATCGCCTTTACGCGCGGTCCGGTCCTCCTTGCCCGCGACAGCCGTTTCAACGACGGTGATTTCACCGAGCCGTTCCGGCGGGGTATCAAAGACGGACAGCGCATAACTGGTTTTGCCGAAGTGCGCAAGCCTTCGGATGATATGTGGATGGCGTTTTCCGCGACGCTTCCGATCGGATCGCACCACGAGAACCCGGAAGGCGCGCTGCATCAAACCGTTTTCTTCTGCGATTATGCGTCCGCCGGCAACACCTGGCATCGCGACAATTACTACCGCACATGGTTCCCGGAAGAGTACGGACCAACGGAATGAGCAGGTGGGGCACCGCGGTAGGCGAATAATAACGCTCAACGCTGAAGGGCGTTAACACGGTTTTCAGTGTCAGGCATTAAACTCAAATCGGTTTCAGGACGATGGTAGGGCGCGGCTGCCAGACGCGCCGTCTGATTTCTTGATAATCTCGGCGGGTCCATCGGCCCCGCCCTGCCCAAAATAAACATTAACTCATTTGGACAACAAGCCTCTCGCCACTCGAGAATTGAAACAGCGGATTTTCCAGAGTCAGGCTAAAATTCTCATATCAAAAAAGCCATTTTTACCCTCGCATCTGGCTTATCTTTTCCATAATTTATACATCAGTTTGGTCGCGTATTGACTTGTCAGGGGAGGGACGAGTTATGTGAAAAGGCATAAATCACCCAGTACCCACCCCTGTAATGTCCTGCGTAACCTTACGAAGTATGGATGTGCACATGCATACCGGGGCGAAGCTGGTTTTAGAGCGAAGCCCGATGCCGCCGTCACGTCACGCCGTCATGTCCGCCGTAGCGTTGACGCGA
>MHBM01000114.1:0-5459 GCA_001804885.1 Lentisphaerae bacterium RIFOXYA12_FULL_48_11 | reverse complement strand
TTCTGAGCGAAGGCGCACGTGTGACGGCGTAGTTTCTGAACGAAGCCGCATAATCCACGGGCACGGAGTGTCTCTGATCATTGCCGCGACGTAAAATATTCAAAGGGAAAAAACAGGTCGATTCTACAAGCCGTCAAGAGGACTCCTGATATTTGGTACACTCTGGTTCGCCACATGAGTATAAATCATTGTGGTCGCAACACTGGAATGTCCCAGAAGCTCCTGCACTTCCCTGATATTACATCCGTTTTCCAGCAAGTGCGTCGCAAACGAATGGCGCAATACATGACAACTCACCTGTTTATTCAATCCGGCCTTTTCACTCGCATCCTTCACCGCCACCTGCAAAGTCGTCTGATGGATATGATCCCGAAAAACCCTTCCGCTCTTCTGATCAACCGTCAACCTGTTGCCCGGAAATACATACTGCCATCCCCATCTGACATCGGCACTCGGGTCAGTGTTTTCAATTTCATGAGGCAGAACCGTCTTTCCAAAACCATTGGCCAGATCCTTCTCATGCAGGGCTTTCACGCCCTTCAAATGATCCTTAAGACTATCCTCACAGCACTTCGGAAACATCGTCACCCTGTCTTTACGCCCCTTCCCGTCACGCACCAGGACTTGGCACGAACCGAAATCAATATCCATAACCCGCAAACGAATACACTCCATGAGTCGCAAGCCCGAACCATACAGCAGATAACCCATCAAACGGCACACACCACTCATGGCTTCCAGCAGTTTCTGCGCCTCCTCCTTTGTCAAAACGATGGGCATCCGTCTCCGCGGTTTCGCCACGGCATAATCGCCGAAATCACCGGGATCTATTTTCAAGACGTGCTTGAACATGAATACAAGCGCATTAAGAGCCTGGTTCTGAGTGCTGGCCGAAACTTCTCTGCGAAGCGCAAGATATTGCAGGTATTCATTCATCGCGCCCGCGGGAAACTCCTCCGGCGACTTCAGTCCATGGAAAGAAATGAATCTTACCATCCAACCCAGGTACGTCTCTTCCGTTCTCGGCGAATAATGTCTGCTTCTGATCTCCGTCCGCATCTTCTCCAGAAATTCACCATATTTGGCCGCCACCTCATCTTTCCTTGGTCTATCAGGAAGTTCGCTGTCCGGCGTCAACCTGCGGCTGACCATTTTCTGTTGGATGACAGTTACCGGCCATGTCCAAACATGAGCCCACTCAACATCAAAGAAGACTTGGTAGAGAATCCTGAGGGAATCAGTCGCCTGCGCAAACTGCCAGTCTTTAATATTTCCATTGGGGGGTTAATGGGGTCAGGCATTAAAAATTAAGATTCTTTTCTCCTGTGTTATTTATCAGCAAACCAACCTTCGTCCGTCGGCTGACGGACTACGGCTTGGCATGCACTAGAAGATCACTGATGCGGCTCATGTCCGGCTCTGAGAATGAACCGTTCCAAAGCCAAGAGAGCAGTCCACGAACATCAGAAGTTGACGGAGTTCCGTTTTTCGAGAACTTCAAGTCGGAAGGCACCTTATACTTTTCACGGTCAGACATCAGAACACGCAAGCCGGCCAGCGCGCCAACAGTCAGTTTTGACGGAATAATCTCCTGCTCCAGGCAGAGCCGCATTGTTCCAAAGATACGATCTGAATAACCAAGTTTCCTCAACGGGTCCCTCACGGTCCTTTCCACAGTATCCGCCAGGTATGGATTGACCATCCGCTCAAGCAAATCATCTGCATAGTCCGTAAACCCAGTCTTCGTAAACAGCGGATCGCCAAGTCTGCCGTGTTTGGAAATCAAGGCCCGCCCGCTTTCATTTATAAATGCATCCCTGGCATCAACCATGATATCCTGCCTGTCACGCAGTTCAGACATCAGCTTCAACCCGTTCTGCCCGGCAATAAAACCAAGCATCGTGTTTATGGCATTGTGACCAAACAACTTCGCCTCCTCGAACGGCAGAAGATCAGTTTTCTGGTCAAAGACCGTGATGCCCGGCTCGAAACCCGAAAGATTCACCTTTGTGACCAGGATGTGATTAAACTCTTCAACAAGAAATGCCCGCGGAAATCCCGGCGCAATGGGAACCAAGTTCCCGGAAATGGCCTTTGGATCAATCACCACCTGGCTCATTTTCCCGATAACCGTATTCAGGAACTGGACCGGCCGGTGTCCCTTTTTGAACAGCGGTTCCGCCTCCATCTTCTCCTGCAGGATTTCAGCGGCATGGTTGTTGTTCTCCGCAGTGTAAACAATTGTCCCGGATGCCTTGTTCGATTGAAGGCCTTCCGCCAGCAAACTGGAAACACTGTCAGCCCCGCCGGATGAAAAGAAGTTCACGGAAGGAAGTGACGTTACGATCTCCGTCGCGCGAGAAAAAATCTCCAGAAGGCTGGACCTGTCGCCCGGATTACGCGGGTTCAGGAGCTGCACACCCTCAACCTCAACAATCCCGAGACGATCTTTACATGCCACGTTGACCGAATACCTGTTGCCGTTCCGGCGTACGGCATCAACAAGCACCTGGTCCACTTCCGCCACGGCAATGTCCGAGAAATTCCCGCTTTCCCGCGCTTCTTTTGCAAACAACCCGGCCTGTATCGGCCCGAACCCAAAACCAACAAAAACATGTTTCATATTCTATTTCTTCGGCTGTGGACAGCCGACCTTACAAAAGAACTTGCGGCGTCAAGCCGTTCATGGTGAACCATTCACGGTGAACCGCCGCACTCTCCAAAATTAAATTACAATTCTTTCATTCAAAAATTGTTGTTCATCCTGACCAGCGATCCACCGTCTGCAAACAAAATCTTAACTTTCTGCGTCCGCGCAGAATGGAAACCGCAGGTGGCATTTCGATGCCCGCAGGGCCGGAGAAACATCATGGATTTTACACTGTAGTGCGGCACTGTGTGCCGCAGACACCGCACACAGTGCGGCGCTACAACAATGACCGACTTCTCCGCAAAATGCCATCTGCTTTCTCATCCTTTTAACCGCTCATTCAAAAACTTTTCTTCGTCCGCACCTGACCAGTGATCTACAAGCTGCAACGGCATTGATCCTATATGCGGATACAGGATTGCCTTCCCATCCATCTTGCCTTCCTTGATCATGTTGAGCACCTTCACGGCATTGTCCAGCGACCCTACGGCCGCGACATACGAACCGGCATCAAGATCGCCCTTCGCTATGGCGTCCAGGCTGGCAACCATGTCGCTCGGATCCCCGCCGCTTGATCCCACTACCTTGATTTCCCGGTAATGTACCGCAAGTCCATCGAGTTCAAGCATGTGCTGCCCCTTAGGTAGACCTCCAAACAGATTCGCCACGCCACCCTCTGCAAGCAGCGTAAGCGCATCCTGCTGGACCGGACGGATCCCGACAGCCAGGATAATATCATCGGCACCTTTTCCGCCGGAAACACTGCGGACAGTTTCGTGCAGTTTGTCAGATGTAACGCAAATCAGTTTTATTCCTTTTTCCCCGGCCTTGCGGCCCACAGCCTCGACAGTTTTGTCGAGCCGTTCTTTCTGAACATCACATACGATGACAGCCGATGGTTTGGCGCGCATGGCAAGTTCCGCGTGAATGCGTCCCATTGCCCCCGCCCCTATGACCACTGTCACGCCACCGGGCAGGACACCCATCACAGGCCTGCGCGGAGCAAATGGTCCATCTTTTACAAGATGAAAGTTCCGCTCCTGGGCTGACATAATGCAGCTCACCGGTTCGGACATCGAGACTGCAAAGAACGGCATCTTGTTGTCAGGTAATGGAAGAAGGCAGTTGCCCTCCAGAACTTCCTCCTGTATAAGCATGTACTGGGCAAGATGGCCGGGCAGTGTATAGCCTACAGCGCACTTATGCATTCCAGCAGCATTGTCACGAAAACGTTCCCTGTTGAGAATGGGCCCAACATTGACGGCAGGCTGAACAGCAAACCTCTGTCCGCAGTGATATTTATTTTCAAGTTTCTTCCCTATTTTAACAAGAGTCACAGACCCCTCGTCACCCAGAATAACCGGCCATTTCCCCATATCCCAGCCGTTGACGTAGGTATGATCCTCTCCCTGTGCCAGCAGTTTAATTATACTCGTACACACCCCGGCAGCATCAACACGCGCCAGTATCTGGCCCGGCCCGACTTCAGGCACAGGCACTTCTTTCACAGCAAGATTTTCAAATCCACGGCCGCTCAACACAACGGCCTGCATTGTGGCAGGCACTTTTATGGCATCCGGTTTCTTATACAGGTCAAGTTTAGCCATGATTAACGCCCCAGTGCTTTCATCAGTTCATTAAAGTTCTTGTATTCACGTCCGCCGCGCACCACATCAAGCAATGCTTTGACATTTGGAATATTCCCGTAACGGTCATGAAGTGATGCCTTTATGAAAAGCGAGGCGACAAGGTTGCCTGTCTGTACCGCTTCTTCGACATTAATCTTGCCGCTCCTGAACTCTTCGCTGTGCGATACAATGTATGTTATCAGTCCGGCACGGAATGAGTCACCTGCTCCGACAAGATCGATAACCTCGCCAGCCATGAAGCGGGATTTGCAGAATACCGGCTCACTCATTTCGCTTCCCGCTCCGATAAACCTGGCATATGCGCCGTTTGAGACGGTGATACCGAACAGCTGAGGACGCCCGGCACCTTTAGCCCCCAGATACTCCGTTATGAAATCAAGAAGGTTGGGAATGCTGTCCCGGTCGCCGTGTCCCATCTTCCTGAATTCGGGATCAAGAGTGTTCCTGATCATCTTTGCCTCGTCTGCCGAGGTGAAGAAAATATCCAGCTCCTCCTTCAGGGGAACCAGTAATTTGTAGGCAGGCACCGATGCTCCCTTTGCTATCAACTCCTGCGGATTTCCCGTCAGCGTGTGGCTGTCCACAATGGTTATGCAACCCTGCTTCCTGCACCATGCAATGAAATCAGCCAGGTCCTTCCCGCCGTTGGCATCACCGCGGTCGGACAGCCCGGAATACATGTAATACACGGCCACCGGCTGTAACCGCTGGATATGCTTTTTGAAATACTCAAAATCAAAATCGTTGTTGGCGTTTGGAAAATAAGCAATGCCGCCCCGCTCGTTGTTCGGAGCTTCGTGAATAAACGTCGTACCTGATGGAATCGATGGATGCACAAACGTCGACGACATGTCCACACCATTTGCCGTGAGGATATCGTGGAATGTCCGCCCCTGTATATCCATGCCCCCAAATGATCCCTTGCCAAGGTTTACCCCGACGGCAACCTTGAGCCCGGCACGCGCAACCAGAGGAGCGGTATTGCCCGGACCGCCGGCAGTGGCGCAACCAAGGTCAATCCACGATTTGATCTGTTCCTGGCTGTAGGGAGGCATGTCCGATGTGGGACATTTTGCCAGGCCACCTGCACCAACCAGCTTGTCAGCAAACCCGAAATCAGGGCTCCGCAAATCCAGTACCGCCGTATTCAGAATCAAAAC
>MHBM01000113.1:9568-12926 GCA_001804885.1 Lentisphaerae bacterium RIFOXYA12_FULL_48_11 | reverse complement strand
TCCAGGAAGCGGACACGACAGGAATAACCCGCGCCGTAACCAAGCATAATTATCTGGTGAAAAACGTTGATGATCTGCCCAGGATAATAGCGGAAGCATTTTATATCGCTTCCACAGGCAAGCCCGGACCCGTGCTAATTGACGTTCCGAAAGATGTCCAGCAGGCATCCACGAATGCCCAGACACCCAAGGAAATAAATATGCGGGGATATAAGCCTGTAACAAATGGGCATCCGAAACAGATTGAAAAGCTGGCAGATGCAATAAATAAAGCTAAAAAGCCTGTTTTCTACGTTGGAGGAGGAGTGATCGCAGGTGATGCGGCAGAAGAGTTAACCGCCATCGCGCGTAAAGGTAAAATCCCAGTAACAACTACGCTCTTGGGCCTTGGCGCATTTCCAGAAACCGACCCTCTGGCGATGCGAATGCTGGGAATGCACGGCAGTGTAACTGCAAACCATGCAGTGCGTGCGTGTGACCTGCTTGTTTCGATAGGCGCGCGTTTCGATGATCGCGTGACGGGGAAAATCTCTGAGTTTGCCCCGCACGCTATTATTGCACACATTGACATTGATCCGTCTGCAATTTCAAAGAGCGTTGCAGCCGACATACCTGTTGTCGGACATGTGAAATATATCCTCAAAGAGCTGTTGCAACAGATTGAACCTGTCGACAGATCGGAGTGGCTGGCACAAGTGACAAAATGGCAGAAAGCGTACCCGTTCTCCTACGACAAGAATGAAAAACAACTCCTCCCCCAGTATGTCATTGAACAGATATATGAGGTCAGCAAGGGAGAAGCAATTGTCGTCACGGATGTCGGACAGCACCAGATGTGGTCAGCTCATTTTTTCAAGTACACAAAACCGCGTACGTTTCTGTCGTCAGGCGGACTTGGAACCATGGGATACGGAATGCCGGCAGCAATAGGTGCACAATGTGGATTAAGGAATAAAACCGTTGTCAACATAGCCGGTGATGGCAGCATTCAGATGAATTTTCAGGAACTCGTTGTTGCAGTGGAACATAAGCTGCCTATTAATGTTGTTATTCTCAACAACGGACATCTTGGCATGGTCCGCCAGTGGCAGGAAATGTTCTATAAGAAGGAATATTCAGCCAGCACACTCACCCAGGAGAATAGACCTAAAAATGAGCGCATTAAACATTCGGGAGGCAGCAGGTATCTGCCTGACTTTGTAAAACTGGCTGAGGCACATGGTGCAACAGGCCTGAGAGTGACAAAGAAAGAAGAAGTTGGGAAAACCTTGCGCAAGGCATTCGATACAGACGGCCCGGTGGTCATAGACTGTATAGTTAAACCCGGAGAGAATGTTTTGCCCATGATTCCGCCAGGCGCATCTTTGACCGAAATGATTCAAAGCATGGCATAAGAAACAAGAATAAGAACGATTAAGATTAAGAGTACGAGTAAGATCAGGATTGATAAAGAGCGGAGATGAGTAAGATGAAACATATCATAACAGCAATGGTTGAAAACCAACCTGGAGTTTTGGCTCGAATAGTCGGACTGATATCAGGACGCGGATTCAATATTGAGACCCTTAACGTGGCTCCTACGCAAGATCCCACGGTCTCGCAAATGACCATCAAGGTGCCTGGTGATGACCGTGTACTGGAACAGGTAACAAAACAACTCAACAAACTTGTTGATGTTATAAAGGTGACGGATTTAACCCAGAAGCGTTATCTTAACAGAGAACTGGTTCTGGTCGAGGTTGCCGCCACTTCTCAGAAAAGACAGGAAATAGTTGAATTAATGAAGCTGCTTTCCGATGCCAAGGTGGTTTCCGTTCAGGAGAAATCACTTACAATCCAAATGACAGGAGAACAGGATAAGATTAAAGATTTCCTGACATTACTGAAACCATTCAGGATAATGGATATATCGCGCTCGGGCGTAATTGCTGTGGCCCGGGGTGAATGAAATAAGAATAAAGAGTACTGAGTGAGGAATGATCATGAAAAACAGAAAAGAAAAAATAATAATTTTTGATACCACACTGAGAGATGGCGAACAGTCGCCGGGAGCCAGCATGAATCACCATGAAAAGCTGGAACTCGCCCATCAGCTCGCACTGCTCAACGTTGATATCATAGAAGCAGGATTTCCCATTGCATCACCTGGTGATTTCAAGGCCGTAAAAGCCATTGCCGAATCAGTAAAAGGTCCGGCAATCGCAGGACTGGCACGTTGCATCACAAAAGACATCGAACGCTGCGCTGATGCGGTGGCACCTGCGCGCAAACCAAGGATACATGTCTTCCTGGCAACTTCTGAAATCCATCGCAAATTCAAACTAAACAAGGCCCGACATGAAATTCTCAAGCAGGCAGTGGCAGGCGTAAAATACGCAAAGAAATTCTGCAGGGACGTTGAATTCAGCCCGGAAGATGCCTCGCGTACAGAAAGGGATTTTCTTGCCCAGGTGGTCGAGGCTGTTATTGACGCCGGAGCTACCACCGTGAACATTCCAGATACGGTAGGTTATTCGATTCCAAGCGAATTCGGTAACCTGATTGCCTACCTGTATGACAATGTTCCGAACATTAACAGGACAATCATTAATGTGCATTGTCACAATGACCTGGGCCTGGCCGTTGCCAATTCGCTGGCAGCCATACAGAATGGCGCCAGGGGAGTAGAATGTACAATAAATGGACTGGGTGAACGCGCGGGTAATGCTGCTCTCGAAGAGATTGTAATGGCAATAAAAACAAGGTCAGACCTCTTCGCCAATATGGAAACAGGAATTAAGACAGACCGGCTGTACAAGGTAAGCCGCCTGGTGAGCCAGATCACGGGAATGAATGTGCAGCGCAATAAGGCAATCGTCGGAGCCAATGCATTTGCCCACGAATCAGGCGTCCACCAGGATGGAATGCTGAAAGAACGCAGAACATACGAAATCATGAAGCCGCAGGACATCGGCCTGGATGGGACTGAGCTGGTACTGGGGAAACACTCTGGTCGCCATGCGTTCCGTCATCAACTCGTACGGCTGGGTGCAAATCTTTCACAGGAACATCTCGAGGATGCATATAACCGGTTCAAAGAACTGGCAGACAAGAAAAAACATATTTACGATGACGATCTACTGATGATCGCCAGACATGATGACAGCCAGACAGCCAGTGCATTTGTACTGGACTACCTGCATGTCTCAACAGGCACAAACGCGATACCGACATCGACCGTAAGACTTAAAAAAGACAGGGTGTCGACACAAAGCGCCGCCTACGGTGACGGACCAATCGATGCAACGTTGAAGGCCATCGATAAGCTGACGGGGGTTCATGGCAAGCTGACAGATTTTTCACTGCAGGCAATTACTGT
>MHBM01000113.1:0-9557 GCA_001804885.1 Lentisphaerae bacterium RIFOXYA12_FULL_48_11 | reverse complement strand
CCATGGGAGAAGCCAGTCTCAGGGTTGCATTCGGCCGCGAAATGCTCAGCGCAAAGGCCGCCAGCACCGATATCGTTGAAGCCAGCGCGAAAGCATATCTTTCCTGCGTAAACAGGTATTTATCCGCAAAGGAGAGGCACTGAGGTTTTGCCAGTAGTATAATATGTTAGAATCTAGAAAAATCGAAATAATACTGTAGCCGGAGGGGTGTAGCGATTACTCAGATCATTCCAACATGGCGAAATATACAGGCGAAGCATAATCGCAGCACTAAAGGTCTAATGTACCGATCGGAACTGGTTGAGAATGAAATGACAAATGCATTTTGAGTTCATTCTCATTGAAAGGCTTGATTAGATATCCACACGCTCCAAGCCTCATCATTTCCGTTATAACTTCCCGGTTAACATACGCCGTGATCAAAAGTACCTTTGTATTCTTGGGCAGGTGAATATTTTTCATAAACCAAATGCCGCTGAATTCAGGCATCTTATAATCAACAAGTGCAAAGTCATACTCCCCTTTGTCTATTGCAACCATGGCATCCTTGGCAGAAGAAAAACAATCCACTTCATGATTCATTAACATAAGTGCACGCTGAAGAGATTTAAGAACATTTTCCTCATCATCTAACAGTAATATTTTCATAGCCCTCCTCCTTTACTCAAGTTTCAGTATTTCATTATTTTCACCGGAGGCAAAAGCTTCGAGGTAAGGTTCAGTTGTAAACGTAGACACATGGTTCATCTTCCAGAGAATATCGCAAACGGTTTCTATTGCATTATATGCTTTCATTATCACTTCATGAGTTTCACTCGACAGGTCGTCTTTCCTCTTAATCATAACCATGCAGGTTCTTAATACTGTCACAGGCTGACTAAGGTGATGACATGCCGCACCAAGAGTCTGGATCATTACCCTGTGCCGTTCCACTTCAAGAAGCTGTTTCCGCTGGTCTTCGAGCTGCTTAAGCATGGCGGCTTTTGTTATTACATTGACTATCGACCTTTCCAGCATCTCAAGAGAAAGCGTGCCTTTTATCAGGTAATCCATTGCGCCTTCTTTTAAGGCATCCACAGCAACCTGCTCATTACCTGCACCCGTCAGGAGAATAATTGGCATATCTGGAGACATGTAATGCATTTCTTTTAAACAGGTTAGCCCGTCCCTGCCGGGCATTACGTAATCAAGCAAAACGCAATCAAAAGGAGATTCCCTGAGCTTGTTTATCGCATCATCAGCAGATCCTGAATCAACAACCTCAAAATACGCATTCAACCTGGAAAAATGCACGAGATTAAGAAGCCGCTTGTGGGCTTTACGAAAATTATCATCATCATCGACCAGAAGGATACGATATATATCCTTATGCGTAACGATAAAATCTTCCGGCATAATTCACCTTCGTCAGGCAGCATCGATTTTAACATTTTTGCGGGTATCAGAGTTGGACGGCAACGAAACAGTGAAAACAGACCCTTTATTCAACTGGCTCTCAAACCAGATTTTGCCACCATGTTTATTTACAATGCTGTAGACAAGACTTAACCCAAGCCCAGACCCTTCCCCAATGTCTTTTGTTGTAAAGAATGGTTCAAAGATATGTTCTTTCACATCATCAGACATTCCCATCCCGTTATCGGCTATATGCACTTCTATACTTCCATTATTACAACAGCTGTGGATTCCAATATCACCACGCTCCATACCGCAATCGTCAGAACCATTCCTGGCATTAATTGCATGAACCGCATTTATAATAATGTTGAGAAATGCCTGACACAACTCCTGCGGGCAACACAGGAAAGCGGGCAAGTTGTCACCGAGTTCAAGCTTCATTTTGGCAATATATTTCCACTCATTACGCGACAAGTTCACCGCATCCGTTATGATCTGGTTGACATCATAAGAAACATACGGCTGGTCTCCATTTCGCATAAACGACTTCATTGACCGGACCATTGTCCTGATTCTTTCCATACCATCAATTGATTCTGCGATCGTCTGCTTTAGTTCGTCCCGGAAATATTTATAACGGGCCTCGCCAAGAGACGCCTCAAGCTCTGCGATTAAAACCTTTCGGCGCGCATCATCGGCGCCAGCCTCGCAGAACCTTTCGCTTTTCCTCAAGACATCCTGCAAAGTTTCAAATGCCTTCGAGATAAATTCCAGATTAGCGCGAACAAACTGTGTCGGCGTATTGATTTCATGAACTATCCCCCCGGCAAGGACACCGATCGCTTCCATGCGACGTTCCTGGCAGACAAGCGCCTGCAGTCTGTGCATTTCAAGTTCAGTCCTTTTACGCTCAACCGCATATTTCAGAGTACGGACAAGATGACGCCCATCATCACGCCCCTTCACGAGGTAGTCCTGCGCTCCTTTCTTCAAACTGCCAATGGCAATTTCCTCATCAGATGTCCCACTCAGAATGACGACAGGGACATCAGGCTTTAAGTCATGCAGGGAATAAAATGTATCAATACCAAAACTATCAGGGAGGTTAAGGTCAAGGATCACCAAATCAATGCAATCTGACTCCAGGATAATTCTGGCCTTAGAAAGTGAAGTCACACTCTTGATCTCAAATCTGCCGCCACTTTCATGTCTGAGCAGTCGCGTGAGCAGTGATGCCTGCTGAACATCATCCTCCACGAGAAGCGTCCGATACGCGTCGGTTTTCATAAAGACCACAAGAACGAAACCAGACAAAAATCAGACTTGTCGCAAACAAAATAATGAATTTAAGTCATCCCCCAACTGCGGGTATTTTAGGTCACTAAACCAGATTCTGGCAAGGAATTTCCCGGGCTTTATTCGTCTCATTTCTGAGAGGATATAAGCTGCATATTACCAACAAATTACAGACGCCATCATCAGAAACGTGGCGGAGCGAATATTTAAAAACACAAGACCCTCTCCAGGCGGCGGAGTAGCTAAATCTAATTTTCAAGCAGGCGCATGATCACTTTGAAAACACGCTAAAGAATTTCGCCAGCGCTGTCTTCTCCAGTTTTACAACTGAATCTAATTCTCCGGCATCAAGCCATACGCCTTTACAACTTGAACACTCATCGACCTTGATATGATTGTAATCGATTTCAATCAACTGCATGCCACATTTTGGACAACACATGTGATGAAGAGCCTTAAGCCGTTTTTTCTCTTCAACGGCAAGCAATTTCTGCTTTTCTTCTTCAAGTTTCTGCTTCTTCTCAAATTCTTTCCTGGCGATATATTCTTCTTCCTGAGATAATTTTTTAAATGGCATGCCCCCCCCTTTTCAGAACACAATGATCAAATAACGTTTTCCATCAAAATACATATTACTATAATAACTCATCTAACTGTGATGACAAGTCTCCTTATATATGGAACTTTACTCATAGCCCACACCGTAAGCGCAGACCAGACAAAAACAGCAAAAATCATTACAATCACTGCAAATTCAACCCTCACAAAGGAACCGGGGAAACCTGCATGAGCTAATAACCTGATAAAGAGCGGATGTAGAACATAAATACCCAATGTTAAAGGTGCAAGCCGAGCAAGCAGTAGCAGAAATTTTGCATCTTTCACAGCATGGAAGAACCGAAAAATACAAACAGCCATTACAAGAGTAAAGGGACTGAACGAACCAGAAAGCCAAGCAACAAGCCCACCCTGGTAATTCCGTGAAAAACAAAGAAATACAACAAGAGAGAGCGTCGTTGCCGTGAAAAGAAACACACCAAGGCATATTTTATCCGTTATTTTACCACTGATGTTCGCAATGAATAATTCATACCCGAGTAGAAAATATGGTACAAAAGGAAGGAAAAGAAAGACAATATTATGACAAGGCAAGAAGGAGGAAAGACTTCCAGCCATGGTCATAATACAAGTCAAAACCAGCGAGCATATCACCACAAGTCTCCTGATCGATCGAGTGATCTTTGTAATACACCAGCATAATACAGGAGTAATCAGATAGAGTCCTGATATCATGTACAAGAACCAGAGATGATAATAAGGAACCCCTCGCCAAAGATCGTTCCAGAGGTGGCCCCAGGTCAATTCAGGCTCGGACATCCAACGCAGAAGAATGTAAAATACAGTCCAGAAAGAAACCTGTCCGACAAAGCTTAATCTTCTCCCAAAGAAACCTCCTACATCCTCATGGAAAGGTCTGGTTAAAAACAACGCCCCGCTTATCAGAACAAAAACCAATACACACGAAGAGATAAGAGACATTACAATATTCGACGTCCACCAACCAATCGAAGTGAAAGGTAACGATGAGAGCAATGGAGCAACGACATGAAGAGCTACAACACCAAAACAAGCTGATACCCGCAACGCATCCAGCCATGCAAAACGCTCCTTCACATTACACAAACTCATCAACATCCCTTTATTAATGCACTTTGGACCGCGCCAGAATATTACCGGTCAAAGAATATTCTTTCATAATATGAACATTCTCATCGACAAGATCAGGCCTGTCTTCTGGTCTTACATAATAATAGTCATATTCACCCTTAATTCCTTCCCTCGTAACTATGGGCAACCAGAACGGTCTTTTTACTGCATAATAATAATTCAGCGAAGGTTCAAACATCCAACTGATACCCAACCTGATTTTTCCACTAATTCCCCTCGCCTTGACATCAGCTTCTATATCTTCGAGCACTTGCTCAACATCTGCCGTATATTTCCATATCAACGAATGACCAAGGTTTGCAACTCGCATTGCATGGAAACAGGAGCCAGCCGCGCATACAACAAGTAGAATAAGTGCAGTAACCCGAACGACTTTCCGCACTGAAGCCCAAAAATATGCGAAAAGAAGGACACATAGCACTTCAAACAGAATGAGAAAATGCAACGCAGTCCGATCCAACGGGTATGGCGTACCAAAAACAAAATGCTGAAAAATAACAAGACTTGCAGTTACAGAGATAGCCATCGACACAAGGAAAATATCTGCGAAATCTTCAGACATATTTTTTTTCAGCTGCCAAACAACGACACAAACCAATATAGCAAGCACAGAAGCCACAGAGATCTTTATCACCATCAAATATACAGGCAAATAATTGCATTCATATCCTGATACGGAAATCAAAGATATAATGGTATCGCTCCATAACCCTGATCGCCCCCCGTAATAAAGCGTTTTTTCTCTGTAAAAATTCAAACCGATGGGAACCAGAACCAGCAACATCAGGACTACATGCTTACCTAAATAGTAACTCTCTGCCGCAGTTTTCGTTAACCCGCTCCAGATGTTACCGCTATTGCCTGACCTTAAGTGATTCATCAGGACGACAATTAAATACCCTCCAACAATGCCACCAAAAAAATTAAGGAACGACAAATTGGCAAAAGCCGACAACCCCGCACACCAGAATGCAGCCAAAATATATCCCTTTCCTTCAACACCCATTCTCGTTCCGCACAGCAACAAATGTACACACAGCAACATCAAGGCCATGGCAATCCCATATCCCCTCGCCAGCGAAAAGAAATCCAAAACGAACGGATTCACATTCAAAACAACGAAAGAAAGAACCAGAAAATAAGGATTAGAAAGGCGCCTGCGCAAAAAGAAAAAAGATGTTAGCATGAAAAGGACATGCGCAAAAAGATTTGGCAATCGCAATGCAAACTCGCTGCTCCCAAAGATTTTGGAAGAACAATACATAAGTATTGTGTTTAAAAAATGGTTATTTGCACTGTAACAGTCCATTATCGAAGATACGCCCGGCAGAATAAACAGGAGGTATGTAACTCCCTCATCATGAACAAATGGGAGACGATAAGCCCTCAATGAGGTATATATAAGTAAACATACAGAAATAAGACTGCATATACCTCCTGCAAGACAAAATCTCCTGATTTTGATTGTACCATTCATTTTTTACTTCGGATCTCACCGCAATATAACAGATTAGATCACCCTATACCTATGAATAATCGGCCCATAAACAAACAGGCAACCTCTGCTACATTTTTGTATATAAAAAACTCAAAATAATTCTTGCTACTATATTAGCAGTTCGATAGAAACCTTCCCGTTAATTGTGTAACGATTTCTACGTTCACAATCCTCCTAGATGAATCTTCGGTCGGTTCATGCAGTTAAGTAGTGCTGATTTCGATTTAGTGAAAGCGTATTTTCGGAGTGGACTTTCTGCGGCCTCGTGATGGAGCCGTCAGAATATAGCAAGTAAAGTACTTTATATGGATACAGGTCTGATAGTCTTCTTATTAGTATGTGTACCGTTGGTGGGCTCATTCGTTCTGCCTCTAATAGGCAGATTCTCTGAAGAGACACGAAACCTGACAGCCATATTCTTTGTTCTCGTCTCCCTTGTTGCGTGTATTTTTCTTGTACCAATTGTTATGGCCGGAGAGACTATCACCGTCCAGATCGCAGGTCACAATCTGTTTTTCGCCGACAAGCTAGCCGTTTTCATGGCGTTTGTGTCATCCCTGGTAGGATCAATAATAGTCCTTTATTCCTTCGGATATATCAGTCATTACGAACACAGAAATGAATACTATTTCATGGTGGTTCTTTTCCTTGGAGCAATGATGGGCCTTGTTTTTTCACGTAATTTGATCGCCTTGTATCTCTTCTGGGAAATAACAGCGATAGCCTGCTGGCGATTAATCGGATTTTTCAGGGAAAAGAATTATGTACTTAAGGCCGACAAGGCGTTTCTGGTAACCGTATTCGGAGCGCTCATGATGCTGCTTGGTTTCATTATAGTAGCAAACCAGGCTGGTTCTTTCGATATTGGAACCATAGTGAAGAACCTTAACGGAAGACACATATCAAACTATGCTGTTCTCTTCATTCTTGCAGGAATTCTCTCGAAATCAGCCACTGTTCCGTTGCATACATGGCTGCCTGATGCAGGTGTAGCCCCCTCTCCGGTCACAGCACTCCTGCATGCAGCAGTACTGGTAAAGATTGGAGTCTACGTTTATGCACGTCTATTTGTCGCATCTTTTGAAATCGATGCGATGTGGCACACAATAGTGCCTGTTATAGCAGGTATAAGCGCTCTTGTTTCTGCTGGAGCCGCCATGATTGAAACCGACCTGAAGCGTATTATTGCTTATTCTACGATAAGTCAGATTGGTTTCATTTTCCTCGGCCTTGCTATCGGCAACGACGTCGGAATCGCTGGTGGACTTCTGTACATATTGATGCATAGCATTGCAAAGGGTGGCCTCTTTTTATGCGCAGGTATAGTCGAGCAAAATGCCAAAACAAAGGATATTACAAAGATGGGAGGCCTTATTACGGTAATGCCTATCACGGCAATCTCATTTATTCTATGCGCCTTCTCGGTTATGGGTATTCCTCCGTTTGGTGGCTTCTTCAGTAAATACATGGTAATGGCTGGAGCCCTGAATGCCGGCCAAATACTTATTACAATGACGTTCCTTGTCGGGGCCTTCATGACAATAATTTACCTGTTCCGGGTTTTTGTAATGATATTTCTCGGAGAATCCAAGGGCTCGATTGTAAACGTCAAGGAAGGTTCACAAGTCATGGTTTTCAGCGTAGCTCTGCTCGCGATGCTTTCGCTGGCATGCGGTATATTCATTAAGATTCCTTTTGATTTTGTCCAATCGGCAGTCAGCCAAATGACTGGAGGCCTACTGTGATAAATCCAGCTTATATGCAAATAATGCCGATCGTTTTACCCATAATCGCCGGCATGCTGGTATTGGCACTTGAGAAAAAGCAAAGCGAAATAATGTGCGCCTGGGCCACTTTTATTGCAACGGCAGTCAATCTTCTCATATGCGCATCGATGTTTGGCAAGGAATGGTCTATTATTGTGCCATGGGCCGGAATATTTAATTTTGAATTTTCCCTTCGCCTCTATCACTTCAGTTCATTTATTATTCTCGCGTCTGCAGGTTTTGGATTCCTGATCTCGCTCTATTCGTTCTCCTTTATGAATGGCAGGGAGAAAATCAACCAGTTCTATTCCTATTTCCTGATTACCATAGGTTTGGTTAACGGTGCTGTTCTCGCGGACAACATCATTGTTATGTTGTTCTTCTGGGAATCCCTGCTCCTGACGCTATTCGGCATGATCGTCATAGGTGGGAAAACAGCATTCAAAACCGCAGTAAAGGCTTTCATCATTTCAGGCGTGGCAGACCTCTGCATGATGATCGGTGTGGCACTCACGATACATCTCGCCGGCACCATGAACATGTCGGAGATTCATCTGGCTATCTCCAGCAAGACGGCAGCAGCTGCATTCCTATTCCTTATGATTGGAGCAATTGCAAAGGCTGGCTCAATGCCTTTCCATAGCTGGATTCCGGATGCAGCAGTTGATGCCCCTCTCCCCTTTATGGCACTGATCCCCGCTGCACTGGAAAAACTGCTCGGAATTTACTTCCTGGCAAGGATATCCCTGGACCTCTTCAAAATCACCCAGCATTCTCTTCTATCAACAATCATGATGACCATAGGGTGCATCACAATTCTACTGGCCGTAATGATGGCCCTTATCCAGAAGGATTATAAGAGGCTCCTCTCTTTCCACGCCATAAGTCAGGTAGGATACATGATTCTGGGAATCGGTACCGCCGTTCCGGCCGGGATCGTTGGCGGCCTCTTCCACATGATCAATCATGCCATGTATAAGAGCTGTCTGTTCCTCTCTGGTGGTTCTGTCGAAAAACAAACGGGCACCACTGACTTAGCCAAGCTGGGTGGCATAGCCTCCAAAATGCCTATCACCTTTATCTGTTTTATTGTTGCAGCGGCATCGATTTGCGGAGTTCCGCCCTTCAATGGATTTTTCTCAAAGGAACTGGTGTATGACGGCGCACTTGAGAGAGGTAGAATTTTTTATTTTGCAGCATTGCTTGGCTCGTTTTTCACCGCTGCATCATTCCTGAAGCTTGGGCATGCCGCATTTCTAGGAAAGTCATCTCCTGAAAGCGCAAATGTCAAAGAAGCCCCACTTCCTATGCTTATCCCCATGATCACCTTAGCTGGTCTCTGTGTGTTCTTTGGATTCTGGAATCATATACCCCTGAGATCGCTCATACAGCCCATTCTCGGCGAACACAGGCTTGAAGGACTCGACTTCTCAGGCTGGCCGCACAGTTCGATGCTGGTTATCGCAACGGTGGTTGTACTTATCGGCGCCATCATGAATCATTTTTGGGGTACGGAAAAATACGGAAGCGGGCTCCACGCCGCCGATCATATTCATGATGCACCTGTCCTGCATACTCTGTACGATCAGGCCGAACAGCGCATTTATGACCCATACGAGATAGGGATGAAAATCGCAGGGGTGCTGGCACGGGCAATGTCGCTGCTCGATAAAGCTATTGACTATCTCTACAATGTCGTTGTTGTCGAGATCACCTACACCTTTACCGGTATAATCAAACGCATGCACAGTGGCAGTTACGCTGTTTACGTAGTCTGGTCTCTGCTTGGTGCAATGGCAATCGTACTTTTTATAATGGGGAAAATATAGGATGTCTGCATTACTGATACTTGTACCTCTCGTGGCAGTATT
>MHBM01000112.1 GCA_001804885.1 Lentisphaerae bacterium RIFOXYA12_FULL_48_11 | reverse complement strand
TTGTTTCGCTGGCGCTCTCAACAATTGCAGCCGTAGAATATCATACAATAGAGGAACAATCCTCTGACCATCCCAATCCAGCAGATCGCTTGTTGGCCTTTCTTACTAATTATGTAGGCGAAACCGGTGATGCTCAAATGCCCTTGCATGAAATATCTTGGATTATACCCATGGTGGTTATTCAAACACATTTTGCCAATAGAAATGTCCCTGAGACTTTGAAGGGGCCATACGCAGGTATCAGCGACTATTTGATTGAGGCTCGAAAAGTATTTTGAACGTTGGGGTAAGTGTATGGGTTACCCACCCACCGGATACAATCCCTTACACTCCGGATTGACCTTTCTGATTACATCCACCAGCACTGCCATAACTAAATCCTGAATCCCATCCGCTTTACTTTCCCGACTGCCGTACTTGCAATATCTAATACACAATTATCAGGCGGTTGGGCAATATATTCATCATGGTTTGCCGAATTTGGTCCAATGGTCACTGCAGATTTTGTAGCGCACACTTTGATCGATGACCTGAATGAATCCAGCATCAAGGAGCATTTCTCGTGTAGCTTGGCATCCATCAACATTCTTGTCGGTACCACTGAATGCTAACTGTGGCTCATAACAATAAGTGAGAAGTCGGTAGATCGAGTAGTCCTTGTCTATGCCTTTCAATTCCTTTGAAGATACTTGTTTTTCAATGAAGTTGTAGTGTCTGAACGTAGTGTGGGTGTCGTGAGCGATTGCGACACTGCATTCTGTGCCTGCAGTATTTTTAAAGATTTCACAGAATAGATGCTGACCAATAGATACGATGCCAGGCAAGGCAAACTTGCAACATCTAAAGAATAGATCAACGTCTAACCCAATAGGATCAACTCGTGATTGAAACATAATTGACCGCTTGTCTTCGTTAATCGTAGGCGAGAGATTCAAAGACTGTGAAAGCGTCGGCAGATCCCTTTTCAGGCGCTCCCATCGTTCATCAATCGAGACATTTCCGTAATGCTGGTCCAGGACCTTAAGAATGGGTTCATGCCGCAAGTGATTGAATGATGTGTAATCCCTGATGAGGTCAATATGAAGTTTGATTGGAAGTGCTACTCGTTGGTGAGGTGTGTCTTTCCACATTTCTGGTCCTTTTACTTCTTCTTCTAAAAATTGTATTTCTCTTTCGGAAACAAAAACTTCTTTACCATGACTTACCACATCAAATAGCACGTCAAGCATATCGACAACTCTTGCGTTACGTTCACCTTCAGGCATGCTCGTGGGTAACTCGTAGACGTACCAGAGTTCATCTCCTATCGATTTTACCAAATAAAGACCTTCCAGCGGGATACCTTTATTGAGACAGCCGCTGTACAGATCGCTTTCGACCTGAAGGAGTTGCTTGAAATAATTGAACAGCAGGTCATTTGCTCTTTTGCGGTTTCTTCCGGCAATACGGTCTATAACCGATTTGAGATGAGTGGAGTTGGATAGATCCACAGAGAAGGACAATAGAGGGTGCCATGTTTTCATTGTCACAAAACCTATATCTTCGTTGCCGATTTGCCTATTGTCTGATTTCGCTCAATCAGCATATCTTAATCCTCTACTTCGCGTGTATGGGACGGACCGGAAAATGATTCGCCAGCTTTGTGTCCATCGTTCGTGTCGGTAATAAGTTCATAGTTCTCTTGAAATATCCCGTTCGCTAAATCAACATTTCCGGGAACAGTATTGAAGTTGTATGTTGGGTTGCCGGAACATGTCCATGCGTTTGCCTTAAAAGTAACATGTCGTTTCAGTCTCTTGCTCCTGCATATCGGACATGTTCGAATCATTGTCATTTCTAAGCCACCTTTCCATTTTATTTAATTGGTGGAGCGAGATATTGTCAGATAAAGGACTTCTCAGGGTGTTGAATCCGTCACAGTTGTCCTTAATTGATCCTTCTTTAGCCTCAGACCAATTCGTTAGATTCCGAACAATACCCCGCCCCTCTGATTTTAATCAGCCTTACTTTCCCTGCTATTCGAGGACCTCGACCTCTCTTGCGAGATATCCACGATCACCTTTCTCGGCAAGAAATCTGACTCGCTGGTTCTTTTGAAGATCAGAGAAGTCCCTGTTTATCAAATTCGACCAGTGATAGAAGACGTTCTCCGGATATAGGTCACATTTAATGAATCCAAAGCCAGCGTTAGGTTCTAGAGTCACTCCTTCAATATAGTCTTGAGCGCTTGTTGTCGGTTGTTCTTCCACGGGCGGAAACTCATCTATATCTGGTGCTGGTTTTCCTATCGTTGGTGTTTTCTGGTCTATTGCAATTTTATCGCAAGCTACAGTCTTCTTGTCTGTAGTGTGAAAGAGACCATTGATTAATGGGTCGTTCTGCTTCGTGTTGTCGTCGATGAGCTCATTCATCATCACGGGATACGTACAATTGTCTTTCAGGGTAGGTGAGGTGGTTGTGTTTCTTTCCTTCTGGTATTCATCCATAAACTTGAAATCCCACCCCAGAACCATGACCCTCACACCAAGAGATGTAAGCTTTCTAGCAAGAGGAACGAAGTCCCCATCTCCAGCAATAAGCGCAACAATGTTAATCCGTTTGAGCATCGCAAATTCCAGTGCTTCAATTGCCAGCCATACATCGATTCCTTTTTCTCCACGACCTTTGATCGGAAGATGATGTTGCTCAACGCCCTCCATCATAAGAATCTCGTCAAGAGCTCGATCTGAGTATAGTTTCTGCCATTTCTCTGCAACCTTTGCCGAAAGTCTGCCGCTGAAATAGTGACTTTCGACTACTTGAGCATAGCGGACATCAACAGCCTCAGCTGTTGCAACATAATTCTTGATGAATTTGTGGAGGCCACGGATAGAAAGATCTCTGGCGATTGGATGATTGTAGTGGTAGTAGGCATTTATATGTGAAAAGAAATTGCCATCATAGAAAACGCCGATAGTGAGTAATCTTTGATTCATTTCTGACATAGTAGTTTCCTTAAGTGTTAATAAGTTTCCCGACACCTGATCTTGTCATCTACCCACCGGATACATTCCCTTACATTCCGGATTGACCTCCCTGATCACATCAACCATTACCGCCATTACCAAATCTTGAAGTCCATCGGCTTTACTTTCCTTACTGCCGTGCTTGCAATATTCAATACACAATTTGAGGGTGGTTGGGCAAGGTATTCAACGAGGTGCTTATCCCTGCTTATCATCGCAAGGACCCCACTCCTTGATGGCCTTATCAAAATCCTTCTTGTGTACGAAGACATGGCAGAGTTGCTGATCCACTCTGGCTTGTTTGATGCGATTCCACTGCTCTTCTCGTTTGTCAGCGGAACTGATAGGTTCGGCAAAGGATGGCTTGAATTTATCTCCCACATTGCTGATAAGATAAACTCCCTCGGTCAGTCCAAAGAAAAATGATTTCGATAACTTCGGTGATCTCGCTAGTTCTGTCATAGTCGGCCTCCAATTTATCGTTTATCCTCCCATCGGATACAACCCCTTGCACTCCGGATTGACCTCCCTGATTACATCCACGATTATAGCTTCAACCAAATCCTGAATCCCATCCGCTTTCGACTCCCTGCTCCCAGCAATATTCAATACAACATTCCCTGGTGGTTGGGCAATATATTCATCATGGTTATAATCCCCGCGGCCCTGTAACCAATCCGCAATTTCCTTAACTGCCTTTTCCAGGCTCATCTTATCAACATCAATATGAATCCAGGGCTTTTGATGGGTATGGGCAAATTCAATGGTTTTGAGTGATCCACCGGTGGCGCGGCCCAGTGTGAATACGACGGTGGCACCTGAATCTATTACATTCTGTTCCGTTCTGGCCAGGTAATCAGCGGAACTCATTTCCTGAACATGATAACGATCAGGAATCCTGCCATCTTCAGCTTTCCGACCCTTTGGACACCAGCCGCCGTGAGGAACATCACAATACAGGGCTGCTTCAAGACCTCCACGGTCCGCGCCTGTTTGTCCGCCGGAAATTATACGTGTGATGGGCATGGGAGGATAATACTGGGGAAGGGTAGAGGAGTAAATAATGCTTTCTCCTTCTAATTGAGCTGAATTACGCATTGATTGCGATTCAATGATGTAGTACGTGTTCTTAAGATATCAATTGGTCAATTATATGTTCTCGCAGAAACGGGAGGATGGTAATATTGGAGTGAAGTTAAAACCGGAAGACCAACGTGAACATGACGCCAGGGAAAAGGCGCTGAAGAAATGCTTGGATGATAAATCTCGCCGTCTCTCCAGTATGTATTACGGCGCACTTGAAACTCTCCGAGATTCTCAAAACCCTGATAGGTTTGCTCTAGCTGCTCATGGCTTACGCGAATTAATGGAAAAATTACCCTCTGAAATAGAAGTTGATATGCCAGCCCACCGACAGAATATGGGAGAGAAGGTCCGGGAGCTTTTCAAACAATGGGAAAAAGCCAAGGAAATAACGAAATGTCGGGCAAATGGATCTTGGCAGGGACCTATAGATAGTCATCTTGGCAATTTTCTTGGGAAAGTAGAAACATTTTTCGACTGGCTCAAAACGCATATACCTCGCCGAAAGGAAGAAGTGGGGCAGATGTTGGACAAGCTAGATGGCGCGGGTCAACGGTTACCGGAGTTCTTCAGGACAAGAAATGTAGAAAACTGGGATGATATACATGAATTTTTCAAAAAAGTATCACATCATGGCAAAGAAACGAATGAGGCGGAATTTGCGGAATATCGTTTTGCCATCGAGTATACACTGTTGAATCTTCTTCAACCACGACCGTTTGTTGAGCACGATGAACTTGATGTACTGATGGGAGGCGGCGGTAACAATGCCAACTCCTGAACAAGTGGACAAAGCTATCGAAATCATGAGCCGACATTCGGTTAATGTGAGGTATTTCTTTTCAACGCTCGACGACCCGTCATGGATTACACCTTTGCGAGATCGTGGTCTACTTCGAGATGTTCCAAGTTTAGTAGCAGATGAGAATGGCAATCTTCATGGTACCCACATCTGGCCACAAGCAGACTACCTGAAGCGCATGGCCAAGAAAGATGATCGAAAGGTTCAGGCGCAGGTTCTTGAAATCATGTTGGGCGTGGGTAATACGAACAATTATTTCATTCATGGCGATTTTACCAGAGGAGCATTAGTCATGCCGCCAGACTTGGCTGCAAAGTGGGCGCAACATGAAGTTGCGTATCTCCATTCCGATAACCCAATTTATAGCATTTTGGAAAAGGATTTAGGGCGACTTGTCTCTTATTTAGCGAAGAATGGTGAAGTTGATGCTGCCCTGGCTCTGGCTGCAGAATTGCTCGCCGTGTTTGAAGATCCCGAAGCTGATAAAAAGAAAAATCCAAAAAACGAAGCGACAAGAATTGCCTGTTCGAGGCTTGAGCCGCGAATACGATGTGATAAATATTACTACGAACAAATCCTGCAGAAGAACATGCCGGATTTAGTTGAGGTGGCGCCAGATAATGCCTTGGACTTGCTCTCAAGTCTTCTCAATAAAGTAATTATCTTCTCGATGCGGGCGGATGAAAGGACGCAGCCCACGGACATGTCCTTGCTGTCTCGTTCCACGATTGAAGACAGTAACCAGAATTATGATTTCTATTTTTATCATCACTTAATCAATATTGTTCGTGATGTGGCTGTCAGTATCTGCAGCAAAGATCTAAAGAAACTAGCAAACATCGTCGCGAGATTTGAAGGTTTTAATAGGGACCTATTTACACGAATCGTCTTATATCTGTTACAAATAATAGATCCGGTTCCTATGGATATAGTTGAAGCGCGACTTGTTAATAGGGCATTATTCGATAACATCAGTGTTTATCATGAGTATTTTCATCTTCTTAAGAAACGATTTGGCAAGCTCTCTCAGAAAGGACAATCGACGATTCTGGGATGGATTGAAGAAGGACCGGATTATTCTCAGAGAGATGACCTTGCTAGGGAGATAAAAGAACAGCGTATTAGATACTGGCAGTACCGTCAGCTTTGTGCCATAGAAGCTTTTTTGGATGAAAATGAGAAAAAGAAATTTCTCACACTGAAAGAAGAATTCAATGAACCCGGAATCCCTCCGGATTTCCATGTGTGGCGTGGCGGAATGTCGCATGCTGGGCAAGAAAGTCCCAAAAAGCCAGAGGAACTTTCTGAAATGTCGATGAGTGAATTATGCTGTTATCTCAAAAACTGGAAACCATCCGGTCAATGGATGGCTCCAACTCCTGCCGGTCTTGGTGCGGCGTTAAGCGAGCTGGTTGTAAATACTCCTGATGAATTTGCGAAACATATCGACCTTTTCATGGACAGGGATATAGACCCTACCTATGTGAAATATGTATTACGGGGATTCATTCGGGCGCTGGAGAATAAGAAGCGATGGCCATTTGAACCGGTTTTTAAGCTCTGCAAATGGGTTGCTGATAAACAAAGAGAGATTCCATTTCGAAAGGTGCCGGAAAATCTGTATGATGGTTTTGATGTCGATTCCGACTGGAGTCAGTCTAAACTCGAGATATCGAGGCTATTCGAAGGAAAGATGTTCATGGAAGAAACAGATCTTCCTCTCGACTTTAGGAAGCAGGCTTGGTCAATCATTAAATCTCTGACGGAAGATTCTGATCCAACGCTTGAATATGAAAAGGAATACGGCGGGAATAATATGGACCCGCTAACGCTTTCAATCAACAGCACACGAGGTAAGGCCCTTCATGCAGTGATAAGTTATGCAATGTGGCTCTATAGGGGAATTAAAGAACGGGAAGGCAGAAAAGCAACGTTTGACGATATGCCTGAAGTGAAAACTATTCTGGAACAACATCTCGACACTGAGAATAATGTCTATGGCATGAGCCTCGCAGATCGTGCTGTCTACGGCCGATGGTTGCCTCAGATTGTTCATGTTGGATCCGAATGGTTTAAAGACAATTTATACCGTGTTTTCCCTCCTGCACCTGAACACAGGTTGCTTCGTGAAGCGGCGTGGAATACTTATTTGCTGTACTCAGATAAATTATATCACAATGTCACCAGGCTTCTCGTAGATATCTACCATGACGAAATTCTTGCGCTCAAAGACAAAAAAATAGACAAAGATACATACAAATCACCAGAGACTCGCTTGGCTGAACACATCGTGATCCTTTATCTATGGGGTGAATATGGATTAGAGAATGATAGCATGGTTAATCTGTTTTTTAAAACAGCGCAGGTGGATCTCACTGCCCATGCGTTGGAATTTCTTGGCCGCGATACATACGATTCAAAAGAGATAACTGATCCTAAAATAGTTCAAAGATTGAAAGATCTCTGGGAATGGCGAGTTACACAGACAGGAGGCGTAAACAAAATGCCTAAACAAGAACTGTCGACTTTTGGCTGGTGGTTCGCAGGTGGAGAATTTGACAAGGATAATGCATGGGCCTTTAAATGGCTAAAAGAGACTCTCGAACGGACTGGTATCAGTGATTCCAATATGTACGTGTTCGAGCGGATGAGCGAGATATTCAAAGATTATCCTGAGGAATCCCTGTGTTGTCTAAAGCTTTTTATGAAAAGAAATGATGATGCCTGGTTCTTTGGTGACAAGGAGAAAGGTATCTGGAGTATTCTTGAACAGGGTATAAAACACGAGAAACCTGAAGTCCGAGAGGCATCAGAGAATATAATTCATTCTCTTGGTACCAAAGGACATCTTGAGTATCGCGAATTGCTGAAGAAAAATGTACAGGATAAAAACTAACAACCAACTTGTAACAGCACATGGAGGCTGTTATAAAAATCTGGCAGATAAATGAAATGGAAATCTACATTTTTGTCGAGCGGGTTTCCCCTCGAGCATGAAGTCGCATCGACGCTTCGCAGTCTTGGTTTTCATATCAACGGGGAGTTTCCCTACACCCGGTATGGCTCATCCGAAGTTAGTGATTGTTCTATCGATCTGGTTTGTCATGCTTATCTTCCATTGGAAGATAAGGGCACATACAAAGCCCGGCTTATCGTCCCTATCGAATGCAAATATCGAGTTCTGTCAAAATCATGGTTGTTCATGGTAGATATGAATGAGGACGATTTCTCTCCAAGTCAACCAGCTGGCTTGCGGGAGTTCTCGTGCTTCACAGCCTATGATTACGATGAGAAGCCAATTATAGACTACTGCTGTAGCATGCCTGCCGCACTAAAGGCGACTGAGATCAACATTGAAACTGGCGAGACTCACGACACGGATATAAAACACGCCCTGAACCAGCTCAGATATGCACTCCCGTCGATCCTTCATAGAGAGGTGTTTTTCAATGGGGCATGCCACCCAGTGGACAGTTATCCATTTTTCATTCTGCCGCTTCTCGTTACAAATGCCCCGTTGCGGATGACAAAAGAGTCGCTCTCTATCAGTACCGTGTCTGCGGTTCAATCACTGAATGAAATATCAGAGGCTGTTGACTGTGTTGATCTCTTCTCTGACCACTCTGATTCTTTTGATGAACACTGTGCGCGTATATTCAGGAATTTTATGGCGATCACGACGACAAAGACCGATTTGCGGACATATGATGCTGTGCAGGAGGTGCTTGGCGACTCGCTTCCGCAGTACAGGTCCGCTCGTAAGGCATTGCAGTCATTATCTTTCGGGGGAAGTCTCGATTTTCAGCGAAACATGTTTCGACAGTTTTGGGTCTGCAATCTGAAGTCACTGGGTACTATTATTCTTCAGGCGGTTGCAGCGATAAACGAATCCATGTCCAACGGCAAAATCCTCTCAGAAGTACTTAGAACATATGGCCAACAATCGCCTGATAAGTGCAAGTAAATATGATTAGAAAGAGAACAGCATTAATACTGGGGGCAGGTGCAAGTGTTGACCTGAAGTATCCGACTGGCCGCAAATTAAAAGACGATATTATTAACGCACTTGAGGATATGGGTGAGGAATTTCCGCAAGAGAATATCTGGGATGAAAGTGGCCGTTGGTATCCTGATCCAGATCTGCAACACATTCTTCATGAAAACTTTGGTGAAAAAATTACTAATGAATTCAGGAGCAGTCTGTTAACGTGTGGTACACGCACAATCGATCAGTTTGTTGAAGACGCTGAGCGTTTTCGAAATATTGCACGTGTTGCAGTCGCTTATGTGCTTTCAGCGTACGAGTCTCGTGATGCTCTTACGGGTGATATTTGGCACAAAGATTTGTTTGTTGCTCTGAAGAAGAATGTACGTTTGCAGGGATTTGCCACCCAAAATCATCTATCAATAATCACCTTTAACTATGATGTCTCCTTGGAGCAATTCATGTATCAATCAATTGCAAATTCTTATCCCGATACAGACCCGAGGCTTGTTGCAGGCATTGTTGCGCAGTTTGGTATTCGCCATGTGTATGGACGTCTTATGCCTCTTGACTGGGAGAGGGGAAGCATTGTCGGAAATCCAGCGACCTACGGTGATAAGAAGAGGAGATGGCCTTGGGATTCTTCTATGACGCCAGAAATAACATGGTCTAGTGATCCAGTTGAGGGAATTCCGCGTAGATTGTTAGATCTTCGAGAACGTTTGTCTACAGCAGAGTTAATTATTTTCTTAGGGTTTGGGTTCGATGATAACAATATGATGAAATTAGGATTTAGCTTGGATAGTTCTGATCACGGCGACGAACGTTTACAAGGTAAAGAAATATACGCATATTGTTTCAGTGATTATCCAGATGCAAAGTGCCAGATGTTGAAATCCAAATATGCTCGGTATGGGCTAACCCCAATAAAGGGGCCAAGGGATATAAAAGACTTTCTTCAGAGCTATATGGACTTGGAAACGGGCAATGTTCATGTTCCAAATATCTCAGGATAAATTTGCGATGTATTAGTTCCGTTACCGACCCTGCAATCTTTCTTGCACCCAAACCTGTTCCGCCACATTCCTATCCGTACCTCTGAAAATAATTCCCTTGTACCGGCTTTGGGGACATGATAAATTGGCCTGAAAATAGGGAAGGATCATGCTGAATTACCCTAAGCCCGGCATGTTCACTTCTTGATGATTTTCGGAGTTTGTTTCTTTTTGGGTGCTGAGGAGGATTTGTCCATGGCGGAAATCAGAAGGTCAAGTCCCGTGTGTGGGTTTATATTTAATGCCTGGCATAGTCTGACATATTCAGCCAGGTCAAGTCGCCGCTCTCGTGTTTCTATCTTTCCAATCCAAGAATGGGGCAGGTTTAATAATTTTGCCAGTGTCCGCATATCAAGTTTCTTGGATTTGCGGCACGCTTTTAACCAGCCGATCAGGGCTTTGTATGGTTCCGAATGAATCGTTTTGTACATGGTGGACAGTGTAAAATATGGCGAGAATGTACCCAACATCGGGACAAATGCGGCAATGATAAATAGGGGAGGGATAGTGGATGAATCTATTCTTTTATGACCTTCTGAAAAAAGTAAAGTCTTGGGCATGGCCCATTGCCTCATTCGGCGGATTTATGATTCTTGTCGGATTCTATTTAAGCAAGGATGAAACGGAGATTGATCTGCTGGCTTCTGTGATGACTGGTGATCCGACGTCTCA
Source organism: Lentisphaerae bacterium RIFOXYA12_FULL_48_11 (assembly GCA_001804885.1). GTDB lineage: Bacteria > Verrucomicrobiota > Kiritimatiellia > UBA8416 > YA12-FULL-48-11 > YA12-FULL-48-11. Next base: position 2,332 of record MHBM01000112.1, on the reverse strand, counting down.
AGATGCGATAGAGATGGGTGTTATGTTTCTAGTGATCGGACTGATTTGGAAACCGGTATGTGCATTCATTCTAACCTCATTGGAAAAGACACTTACCGATAACGACAGGAAAAAGCTTGGTGATCATGCTGCTGCGAATAGTCCTGAAAGTGGCGAAGGACAACAGAAATCAACTATAGGCGTAACTTCCTCCATCCATGATCCTGAACAGCAAGCGATAGTGCAAAAGTATTCAAAGCTAATTAACGATGAGTATATTTTCTTTACGCCACAGATTCCCCGGAAGAAATTAGATAATGCCTTGGGATCTTATGCCAAAAGAGCTGAATCAAGCGAAATCCTTGCTTTGGTAGATAATTCACCATTGGGAAGTGCAAAGGACGGAGCTTTGCTCACATCCGCAACTCTATATGCGCACAGTGACTGGTTAGAGTCTGAGCGGAAGGTGGATCTTGTTGATATCAAAAATGTATCTTTCGTGAAAAGGGACATGCATATTAATGATGCAAGATTTCTGAATTATTCATTTCCAGAACAAGATTCAATGCAGAAGTTCGCGGAAATGATTACGGAATTAGCACAGCAAGCCAGGAGGGCATGTGCGAATAATCCGGCTACTGTTTCGTCAACCCCGATACAGGCAATACCACCCATTTCTGTTGAAATATCCAGTTTCAGTTGTCCACATTGTAATCAGCTACTTGAGATTCCAAAAGAAATGCTGGGACAGATTGTTCAATGCCCAGCATGTAATGGACAGTTTCAGATTCCCATGTCAGAGCCTATTGTTGTACAGCCCGAAACAGCTAAGCCGGACGTTCAGATGACGCCTGCCGCTTCACCACCATCAATGGGGCAGACTCTAGGCTAACGATGAAGGTATGGCCAAAAAAGAGATTGAGAAAATCAGGAAACTGACAGTCAAGAAAGACAAGGAGGATTAGCTATGCGTGATGTGTTTGTTGCAATTGGTCTTGGATTGGTCGGCATGATTCTTCTTTTTACGGGTTCATGGATCTTTCCCCCGCTGGCGTTCTTGGTCGGGCTGGGATTTCTCCCTGGTTGGATAATTCTCTCAATCATTGTGTTCTATATTAACAAGAATGCTGGAACGAAGAAGGTTTAACGGCGAAGGAGCATTAACTATGGATTCAGGCACGAATATAACCCAGGTTGTTCAGCATGTTGTAAATACTGCAAACTCAGTAGCTGACGCTGTGAATAATGTTACAACGGCGGGGCAGTACGCAATCGGATGGATTGCCGGTCTTGTCGGAATGTTGGCTCATCACATGTTTCTCATCACCCTGGCTGTACGTTTCATTGTCATTGGTATTGTAATGGGGATTCTCTGGCATGTGGGATGGAACGAATATCATTCAGGATGGGATTTTGCAGTTGCCAGTGTCTTTCTTGTGGGGTTGGGGGCTATATGTGCCAATGTTGGTAAGGCAGCTTCAGCTTTCCCTATAGTTCTACCTTTCATGATGCTTATTGATGCTGGATGTTTTGCTTTTGTTGATTGGTTCATTCCAGGTATGAGTTCAGTAAGGCCGATAGTCGCGCCCTTGATGTACAGTTTCATTCTTCTCGTCATTCAGATTCCTTTGAACTACACGCCAGCTTGATGTTAATTGGCAATCTTCATACAGCTTGCCAATATTGCCCCGCATGTCTTGCATTCGATTGCTGTTTCGCGCTCGGTGCTTATAACTTTGACTTTGGATATATTCCCGCAAGAAGAACATTTGTATTTGCCTGTCTTTAATATTTTCTTGATAGCCTGAAATACTGTCATTCGTTTTCTCCTGTGTTTATCGTTTGCAGAATTATATCAAAAGTTTAGAAAAGCGGTATCGGGCGGAACCTTACAGATGCGTCGGGGTCATCCTGACAGGGGGTGTAGGGGTAATCCCGACATTTGCTGTAGTCTAAACAGTGAATTGTGCTATGATACAAATACAGGTCAGGTCGACAAACTTTCAAAATTGGGAGGTCACAGGAATGAAACACATACTGATAAATTACTTGGCATTGTTCGGCTATGGAATTGTCGGAGCCATTACCATGGCTGTTGCTTTTGGCATTATCATCAAAGTCTGGGATTTGATAACTCCTGTCGATGAATGGGAAGAAATAAAGAAAGGGAATATAGCTGTTGCGATTGTTACAGCAGCAGTTATTCTTGGAGTTTCGCTGGTTGTCTGTTTCGCCATTCTTCCGAGCTAATTCAAGGTGGCAAAGAGTGAACGCAAGATATTGGTCGCTATTATTGGTTCTCTTTTTTCTTTCGAACGGCATCCTGCTTGCCAGGGATATCACAAACATTACA